>NZ_JAKKRL010000008.1:0-289811 GCF_025654335.1 Shewanella sp. SM21 | reverse complement strand
AAAAATCGAGTATTAAACTCACCCCAAAAACACGACTACAGATAATGAAGTAACAGGTAATACCGGCCTTTGCAGATGCTGAGAGAGTACAAGGAGCATATGACTCCGAAAGGACGATAAGCAGCAAAGGCGCGGTTCTCATTAAGGCCAGAGAACAAAGATTCTCACAAACAGGTCGGATATACGTACGCAGTATTACTTTCTGTTACTCAAAAAGTGGTTGATCTATTCGAGGTGTCCATATATGTACCGAATAAGGTGAAGAGGGTGAAACACTAAAAGAGCAAATTCGCTTTTTGTACTACGCCAAAGGCTCTTTAGGTGAGTTAGTCACTCAACTCTATATAGGTATTGAAGTTGGATATTTGGCAAGGGAACCCGCATTACTTATGGTCCAAGAGGCAAAAGAATTAGCCAAAATCTTAGGTGCAATTATCAAACAAAAGCAAAGTAAGAGTAAAAGCAAAGAAGGACGCCACTGCGTGTCTCTAGGACGGCCTTCAGCCTCTAGAACGTTGCTTCGCAACTACTAGGACGCTCGCAGGCTCGCTCTAGAATCTAGAATCTAGAATCTAAGAGCGTAGCGCTCTAGTAGGGCGCAGCCCGCTCTGCTTTTAACTTTTGCCTTTATAGCAGCGCAGCGCTCTCGCCGCGCAGCGTACTAGAATCTAGAATCTGAAGAACCAATGAACACACAAATTACTCAAAATCCAAATACATATAAAACAGACGCGCAATTCCCTCAAACCACAAGCGATGACGAAATCGATCTTCGTGAATTATTCTCTGTCATCTGGCAAGGCAAATGGTTAATCATTGCCATTACAGCTGTATTCGCTATTGGTGCAGTTATTTTTGCCATAAAACAGCCAAATATCTATAAATCTGAAGCCCTGCTTGCGCCTGCATCTGAAGAGCAAGGTGGCGGTTTAAGTGCGTTAGCGTCTCAGTTTGGCGGTTTAGCTAGCCTTGCTGGTGTAAATCTCGGTGGTAAAGGTGGTACTGATAAAACTGAATTGGCAATTCAAGTATTAAAGTCTCGCCAATTTACCAGCGAGTTTATTCAAAAGCACAATATCCTTGCCGATTTAATGGCTGCTGAAAAATGGGATAGGGATGCAGATAAACTTATCTATGATCCTGAGCTATATAACGAGCAAACCAATACTTGGGTGCGTGAAGTTAAAGCGCCATTTAAACCTGAGCCATCAATGCAAGAGGCTTATAAAGCCTTTAGCAAAATGATTGCTGTTAATAAAGCGAAAGAAACTGGAATGGTCACTATTTCAGTTGAGCATTTATCACCAGCTGTTGCGCAGCAGTGGGTTGCTTGGTTAATCCAAGATATTAATAAAGTAATGAAAGACCGCGATGTAGCTGAGGCGAATCGTAGTAGTGAGTTTTTAAATAAACAAATTGCTTTAACTAATGTGGCAGACATCAGAACCATTTTGTATAAGTTAGTAGAAGAACAAGCTAAAACCATTATGTTTGCCGAAGTGCGTGATGAATACGTTTTTAAAACTATTGACCCTGCTCTAGTGCCTGAAGAAAAAGCAAAGCCTAAACGTGCATTAATTTGCGTATTAGGCACACTGTTCGGCGGTATGCTCGGGGTGATGCTAGTGCTGGTAAGGCATTTTGTAAGAAAAGACGCTTAGGACGCAGTAAAAAGCGCTGCACTAGACTCTAGAAGAAGCGAACGACTGCATGGTCAATTTTGTTCCATACAAAATCTGACATTTCCACCATCCATCGTGGTCAGATGCAGGAGGTAGCACGCTTTTTAATAAGAGCGCAGGAGCAGTTATCGAGCGACGCTCTGCTTTTTCTAGCAGGGCGTAGCCCCCGCTCTAGCCGCGAAGCGTTCTGTTAACCGCTTTCTAATTCTCGCAAGCGTTACATTTTATATTTTATCGAGGTATTTTTTAGTGAAAATTCTGGTTACAGGTGGCGCTGGCTTTATCGGCTCTGCAGTTGTTCGACATATTATCAACAATACTCAAGATAGTGTGATTAATGTTGATAAGTTAACTTATGCTGGCAATCTTGAATCACTACTTAGTGTTGAAAAAAATCAACGATACGCATTCGAACAAGTGGATATTTGTGATCGAGTAGAGCTAGATAGAGTTTTTAATAAGTACCAACCTGATGCGGTAATGCATTTAGCGGCAGAGTCCCACGTTGACCGCTCAATCACTGGCCCATCAGATTTCATTCAGACCAATATCGTTGGTACATATACGCTCCTTGAAGCAACGCGTTCATATTGGAGCGAGTTATCGACAGAAGCAAAGAAAGCTTTTCGTTTTCATCATATTTCTACTGACGAAGTTTATGGCGATTTACCTCATCCAGATGAAGTTGAGACTCCAGAAGAGTTAACTCTTTTCACCGAAACAACACCTTATGCTCCTAGCAGTCCGTATTCAGCTTCTAAAGCATCAAGTGATCACTTAGTTCGTGCATGGTTACGTACCTATGGCTTACCTACCATAGTGACTAATTGCTCCAATAACTATGGTCCTTATCACTTCCCTGAAAAACTGATCCCGCTAGTGATCCTTAATGCACTAGAAGGAAAGCCATTACCTATTTATGGCAAAGGTGATCAGATCCGTGATTGGCTATATGTAGAAGACCATGCTCGTGCACTCTATAAAGTTGTTACAAGTGGCAAAGTCGGTGAAACCTATAATATTGGCGGTCATAACGAAAAGCAGAATTTTGAAGTGGTACAGGCCATCTGCAGTATTTTAGATGTTCTAATGCCTAAAGATACTTCTTACGCCGAGCAAATAACTTATGTCACAGACAGACCCGGCCATGATCGACGCTATGCCATAGATGCTACGAAAATGAGTAATGAGCTTAACTGGCAACCAGAAGAGACCTTCGAAACAGGCCTTCGTAAAACCATTGAATGGTATTTAGCGAATCAAGAGTGGTGTCAGCATGTCCAAGATGGTAGCTATCAGCGAGAGCGTTTAGGCATTTAATCTCTTTTATTATTTTGTTTTATGTCCTAGTTTTTCTTTAAACCTAGGATCTCTTTATCTAGGAACTGATTTTACTATGAAAGGAATTATTCTCGCTGGCGGTTCTGGTACTCGTTTGTACCCGATTACTAAAGGGGTTTCGAAACAGCTATTACCTGTCTACGATAAACCCATGATTTATTATCCCATTTCTGTACTAATGCTGGCAGGGATACGGGAAATTTTAATTATCACTACGCCTGAGGACCAATCTTCATTTCAACGTCTCCTTGGTGATGGCAGTGACTTTGGCATAAATCTGCAATATGCCGTGCAGCAAAGCCCTGATGGTTTAGCGCAAGCATTTATTATTGGTGAAGAGTTTATTGGCAGCGATAGTGTGTGTTTAGCCCTTGGGGATAATATTTTTTGGGGACAAGGTTTTTCACCCATACTTAAAAAAGCTGCTGCTAGATCAACGGGAGCAACAGTATTTGGCTATCAAGTTAAAGATCCTGAGCGTTTTGGTGTGGTTGAATTCGATCAAAATCAAAAGGCCATCAGTATTGAAGAAAAACCCATAAAACCCAAATCTAATTATGCAGTGACAGGCTTATATTTTTACGATAATCAAGTTGTGAATATTGCAAGGAATGTTAAGCCATCATCACGCGGCGAATTAGAAATTACTAGTATTAATCAAGCTTATCTGGATATGGGTGAATTAAACGTAGAGCTTTTAGGACGTGGTTTTGCTTGGTTAGATACAGGCACTTATGAAAGCCTATTAGAGGCCGCTTCATTTGTTGAAACTATTGAAAAGAGGCAAGGTTATAAAATTGCTTGTTTGGAAGAGATAGCTTGGCGAAATTGCTGGTTGGCGGATGAAGAAGTGATAAAATCTGCGAAACAAATGGAAAAAAATAGCTATGGACATTATTTAACAACACTTGTTAAATCTAATTTGCCTTAAGTACTATGTTTATATATCAATGGAGAATAAAATGAGTAACGTACAAAAAATAATCGAGATTATCGCAGATATCCTAGAAACGGATGCTGCAGAACTTACCATAGAAACAGAGCTTGATGAAACTGTATGGGATTCGTTAGCTGTTGTGACATTTATTTCAGAGATTGACTCTAATTTTGACCAGATTATATCTCCTGCTGAATTAAGCTCTGTTAAAACAGTTGCTGACTTGATTAGTTTGGTCAAATAATAGATTGTTGAGGGTTTCTGATGCTCGCTATAAAAAATATTTCGATTAAAGGGATATCATGTACCGTGCCAAATAGAAAAGTCAATAATATTGATTTTTCTCAGGTGTACGGCGATAAAGAAACCCTCAAACTTATTGCAAGTATTGGTGTGGAAACGCGCTATATTGTTGATGCTCAAACAACTGCATCGGATCTTTGCCTGCATTCAGCAAAGCGGTTAATAGAAGAATTAAATTGGGATGTGCAAGAGATTGGAGCATTAATATTTGTATCACAGACACCAGATTATCAATTACCTGCTACAGCTTGTATATTGCAAAGTAAACTTGGGTTACCGTCAACGGCCTTAGCATTTGATATTAATCTTGGTTGTTCTGGTTATGTTTATGGACTACAAGTCGCTGCTAGTCTGGTGAATGCTGGTATAAAAAAAATATTACTCTTGGCTGGCGATACTATCAGTAAAATTATAAAACCAGGTGATAGAAGTACAGAATTATTGTTTGGAGATGCAGGCAGTGCAACGGCCTTAGAATATGAAGCTGATAGTATAATTAATTTTGAGTTAGGCAGTGATGGCGCAGGTTGGCAAAGTATAGTTGCCCGTGAGCAAATTAGTAGTGATGCAACTCGTGGCGCTAATAATGCCTATCTTGAAATGAATGGAGGAGAGGTATTTACATTTACTTTAAAGACAGTGCCTGCTTTAATTAATAGTTTCCTGCATGATTTAAAAATCGATTCCGACGATATTGATGTCTGCATTTATCATCAGGCTAATCATTTTATGATAAAACATTTATTAAAAAAATCTAATTTTAAACCTGAGCAGGTTGCAATAAGTATCAATGAATATGGTAATACAAGTTGTGCATCTATTCCCGTGACACTCTGTGCCAGAAAACAAGCTAGATATAAGAAAACATTATTGGTTGGTTTTGGTGTTGGTCTTTCTTGGGGAGCAGTTATGTGTGACTTAAGTAATACATTATTATTGCCAGTCGAGGTGTTAGCTAATGATAAATAATATGCTTAGTGATAAAACTATTTTAATAACAGGTGCTTCCTCTGGTATTGGTCGAGAAATAGCTAAATATTTTAGTACTCAGGGTGCAAAATTAGTTATTTCTGGAAGAAATCAAGTCAGACTGAGTCAGACATTAGATTCACTAACAGGTGATAGTCATTTCGCAATTATTGCAGACTTATGTACTGAAAATGATATTAAAAATTTTATGGATCAGGTCGTTAGTGTTGCAGGACCATTGGATGGACTAGTTCATTGCGCTGGTATTATGAAAACATTACCTCTCCAAGCATTAAAAGAAAAGGATTTTGATGAATGTTTTAATATAAACGTTAAAAGTGCACAGTTCCTTGTGAAAAACTTCAGAAGGCGTGGAAAATTTAACGCAATAAGTTCAAGTGTCATTTTTTTAAGTTCAGTTGCCGCAACTTGTGGTGAGCCTGCAAATACAACTTATGCAGCAAGTAAGGCTGCGCTTGAGGGAATGTCAAAATCGTTAGCTATGGAATTGGCGAAATTAAATATAAGAGTAAATTGTCTCGCACCTGGCTTGGTTGAAACGGAAATGATGATGGATTTTTCTAAGCAACTAACAGACAGCCAGTTGGCTAAAATAGTTAATAAACACCCATTAGGACTTGGTAAACCCGAAGATGTTGCTTACGCTGCCAGTTTTCTGAGCAGTGACTTATCAAGATGGATAACGGGCACAACTTTATTTGTGGATGGAGGTTACAGTGCCCAGTAAAAGGCTAAGTATGAGAGCATTTATTTCTGGGGTAGCATCTTATTTGCCAAAAAACTGTCTCAGCAATGAACAGTTGGCGGAGGAGTATCCAGAATGGAGTGTCGAAAAAATATATGAAAAAACTGGCATACGCACTCGGTATATCGCGTCAAAAAATGAAAGCTGCTCTAGTATGGCAATAAATGCAGCTAACAGCCTGTTAACGAAATATAATGTTGAAGCATCACAGATTGATTATGTGCTGTTATGTACGCAAAGCCCAGATTATGTGCTACCTACGACGGCTTGTATTGTGCAACATGAGCTTGGAATACCTACCACGGCTGGTGCATTGGATTTTAATTTAGGCTGCTCTGGTTATGTGTATGGTTTAAGCATGGCTAAGGCTTTAATCGAATCGCATCAAGCCAGTAATGTCTTATTGATAACCTCAGAGCTATATTCTCGCTATATCAATGCAAATGATAAGAGTGTTAGAACATTATTTGGTGATGCTGCTACCGCAACTTTGGTGCAAGGTAAATTGGGAACTAGCAATTTTATTCACAGTGTAAAATTCGGTACTGATGGAAAGGGCGCCGCTAATCTTATCGTCCCGCATGGCGGGTCAAGAGATCCAATATGTAATGCATCATTCACGGAAGTTGAAGATTCAAGTGGAAATAAACGTGCACCATGTAATTTATATATGAATGGTGCAGAGATCCTCACATTCACTCTGAAAACTGTGCCTAAAGCAATACAGGATATTCTACGAGCTGCTGACTTAGTCCAATCACAAATAGAACGAGTAATTTTTCATCAAGCGAATAAGTTTATGCTTGATAAATTACGTCTCAAGACTGGCTTTACTGATGAGCAGTTTTTAGTTTCCTATGAAGAATATGGAAATACTGTTTCGTCAACTATTCCATTAGGAATTGAAAGAGCGCTCGATGAAAATAAACTGAAGCCGAATGATAGGTTACTTATTTGTGGATTTGGGGTTGGGTATTCTTGGGCTGGTTGTATTATTGAATGGTGTTAATGTGTGGTATTTATGTTGATACAAGGTTTTGGTATTAAATTACACGCTTTATCCCATCATCATTTAGATATTTTAAGGGATTGGCGGAATAGTGATTTTGTTCAAGCATTCATGCAGCAAAGAGTTGCAATTACACCAGAAAGTCAGCAAGAATGGTTTAAAACTCTTGATAAAGAAAAAAATCATTATTTTATTATTGAAAGTAACGGAGTGTTAGTTGGTTGTTGTAACATAAAAAACATAGATGAAGATGGTGTTGGTGAAGGGGGCGTTTTTCTATGTGCAGCAGAATTTCTTAATGGTATGCTCGCTTCGAAGGCTGTTTTTCTTATGTATGACTGGGCTTTTAAAAATAAACTTATACGTTCAGCAAAATCTGAAATTCTTCTAGATAATAAGCGAGCGATTAGATTTAATAAAATGCTTGGTTTTTCAATAGATGTTAATGAATCTATAGTTAAAGGTTTTTTAACTGAAAATGCATTTTACAACCAATACAACCGATTTTATAAAACACTTAACCAATAAGAATTATATATGATTAACTTTAATAAGCCATATCTCCATGGTAAGGAATTAGTTTATATCGCCCAAGCTGTTGCATCAGGAAAAATCTCTGGTGACGGTTTATTTACCAAAAAATGTCATGAGTTTTTTGAACAACGTTATGGTTTTAAAAAAGTGTTGATGACCACTTCATGCACCGATGCATTGGAAATGGCCGCAATTCTGCTAGATATTCAACCTGATGATGAGGTAATTGCACCTTCTTATACGTTTGTATCAACTGTGAATGCATTCGCTTTACGTGGAGCGAATATCATATTCGCCGATAGTTATCCTGACCATCCCAATATTGATCCTGTACAAATAGCTAAGTTAATCACACCGAAGACAAAAGCTATTGTAGTAGTTCATTATGCTGGTATTGCCTGTGATATGGATGCGATAATGGCGATTGCCAAACAACATAACATCCCTGTAGTAGAAGATGCAGCCCAAGCTATTGATAGTTATTACAAGGGTAAACCGCTTGGTAGTATCGGTACGTTTGGGACTTTCTCCTTTCATGAAACTAAAAATATTATTGCTGGTGAAGGTGGTTTACTAGTTATTAATGATGAGCAATATATTCATCGTGCTGAAATTATCCGTGAAAAAGGTACTAATCGATCTTCATTTTTTCGCGGTGAAGTGGCTAAATATGGTTGGGTAGATATTGGTTCATCTTTTTTGCCATCAGATATTATTGCAGCATACCTTTTTGCTCAGTTGGAGAATATTGATACAATTCAAGGTAGACGCAAAGAAATTTGGCAACGCTATTACGATAATCTTAGTACGCCACTTAAAAATAGTAAAATACAATTGCCAAACGTTGTTGACTATTCAACAAATAATGCTCATATGTTTTATTTAGTGTGCGAAAATTTAGAGCAGCGTACAGCATTGATCCAGCACTTGAAAAATAATGAAATCCATGCCGTATTTCATTATTTATCACTTCATAATAGTGAGTACTATCAAAATTTTAACCATAGTATAGAAAGTAAGCTACCTAATTCTGATTTTTTTACTGACAATTTGGTTCGTTTACCTTTGTTTTATGAACTAACTAATGATCAAGTGGATAAAATTTGTGAAACTATTTTAGCCACATTGGTTTTATAACATAATTTATAAATATAGTTTTTTGTTTACTCCCACCAAAAACTCTAAGGTAATGTAAAGTGAGTGTTAATCCTCGATGCCTTCATGTAGCTAATAATAGTAATACTTTTAGAAATAAATTCGTTCCAGATTATGCATCTATGCTAACAGAACATGCAAGAGGCGCTGAACATGATTTTATTTTTATTGGTGATAATTCAGGCTTAGGTGGAGGACATAATTTCAAGATATTAAAAAGTTCTATATTTGATGTATTAAGGTTGATATATGTTATAAAAAGTTATGACAAGGTAGTTTTTCATACTTTACCGGCAACGTATTATATAATGTTGATGCCTTTGTTTTTGAAGTTGTTTAAGTCTAAATATTATTTAGCTTTGTGGGGAGGGGAGGTTCACTTTATAGAAAATAATAGTTATAAAAGTAAAATAATATATTATTTCTCAATGAGATTCCTAAAGGTAATGCATGGATTTATTACTTATCTTGTTGACGATTATGATTTGGCAAGAAAGAAGTCAAATAATCTTAATGCGGAATTGATTAACGTTGGGTCTTTTTATCCTAGCAACATTGTTATCGGAGATAAAAGAGAATTTGCCACTGCACCAAAAAAAATTAATATAATGATTGGAGCATCGGCTATAAAGCGAAATGCACATCAAGTGATAATAGACCGTCTATCTTATTTGAATAGTGCCCATACTAACATTAAGTATTATATCCCTTTATCCTATGGAGATTCAGAATATGCTAGATATATTGAATCCTACGCTCTGGAAAAGTTAGGTAAGGTTAATGTAGAGATATTAAAAGAATTTCTTGAACCTAATGAATATAGAATATTCTTATCTAGGATGGATGTCGCAATTTTCGGGCATGATGGGCAGCAGGGTATGGGGAATATTTTGAACTTATTATCTCTAGGTGTGAAAGTTTACTTGAATCCAAGTAGTACTAGTTGGGCTTATTTGGAATCTTTAGGTTTTGATATATTTGATTACGAGAATATTAATCTAGATATTTGTAATTTAAATGGCAATGTAACTTTAGCAAATGATTTATTTTCTTTAGAATCAACGATTAGTAAACAAAACAACTTTTATTCTGATAAGTGATGTTTGATTGATATGATAACTGTTCAGGTATTTCAATGATGTTCAAAAAGATATTATCTTATTCTTTTGGCCCTATAGGTGGTGCTTTATTTTCATTTATAACTCTTCCTTTGATTGCTAATTTTTTCTCTGTAGAAGATTTAGGTAGATTTTCAATTCTTCAAGTAAGTATTGCTATTGGTGTTATTTTGTTTTCTCTTGGCTTAGAGCAGGCATTTGTTAGAGAGTACCACGAGTGTGATAATAAACCTGATCTATTTAGATTTATGATGTTGCCAAATGTAATTTTCTTTCCATTGTTAATACTTATTTTCTGTTTCACGCCAGTGACAACTCTTTTACTTGATTTTGACGACGATATAAGTTCTGTTCTAATAGCTATGTCATTATGCCTTTTTATGCTAAATAATCAGCTAGGCTATTTATTTAGGATGGAAGAGAGAGGTTTTATTTATTCACTGACTATACTTGTCCCACGGGTTACGTTATTCATTTTTATACTAATGACTGTTTATGTGTTTAAAATATTTGAATTCAGGTATTTAATTTACTCATTCTTTCTATCAGTCCTTTCTTCGACACTTGTGATGTTATTTTTCGTTGATAAGGGTGTTTTCAATATATTAAAATTAAACTTTGATTTGAATATGCTGAAAAAAATGCTTAGCTTTGGACTGCCACTGATTATTTCTGGTTTAGCTTATACAGGTCTTACAACCTTAGATCGTTATGCATTGAAGTCATTATCTACTTTACATGAAGTTGGTGTTTATGCTGTTGCTCTTGGTTTTGCTAGTGTAACAGGTATTTTTTCCTCCATATTTTCTAGTATGTGGCATCCACTGGTGTATCGCTGGGTAAATGAAGGTGTTAAAATGCCTAAGATTATAATGTCAATTGAATGTATGACTTTGTTTCTTAGCTTTGTATGGTCGTTGTTAGGTATGTTTTCATTTATTTTAGTCTATTTTGTTCCTGATGATTATCAATTTTTAAATTATTTATTTGTGGCGTGTGTCGGAGTGCCATTGATATATATGCTTTCCGAAGTGACGCAGGTCGGTATTGGTATTTCTAGACGTACCTCTTTTTCAATTTTAGCTTCTGTGGTCTCGCTTTTATTAAATGTAATCTTGAATATTATACTCATTCCCGATTTCGGAGCTTCAGGTGCTGCTATTGCAACATTAATATCATTTGTCATTTTTTTTATGGTACGGACTGAGTCAAGTGTGTTTCTTTGGCAATCATTTCCTAGAATAAGAGTATATGTAATACTTTTTCAATATGTATCATTGTCTATTTTATTCCAATTTTATCATGTCAGTTTCCTTACGAGTACCCTACTATGGTCTGTTTTGTTTTTAATTTCTTTGTTCTTATTTAAAGCTAGAGTCAGATTTATTTACCATATGCTTTTGGGAAATCTAAAAGTAAGTTAATAAATTTATATTTGTTTTTTAGTTTTAAATTAATTTTAAGTTCATTTTAGGGTTTTATGAAGAATTTATGTTTCTTTGTTGGTGATTTAAGTAATAGTGGAGGAACAGAAAGAGTTTCTTCTGTTATTGCGAATGATTTGAGCTTGTGTGGATATAACGTGCATATGCTCAGTTTACAAAGTGTTGGGGAACCATTCTTTGAACTTTCTGTGGATATTACACATTCTTCTCTTTTTAATTCAGTAGGCAGTGGTCTTCTCCGTTTACCGTCCGCAATAGCTAATCTTAGAAATTATTTAAAACAGAATCAGATCGATATTCTAATCAGTGTTGAATCAATGTTAGCACTATATTCGATACCTGCAATTGCTGGTCTAGGTATCAGACATATTTGTTGGGAACATTTTAATTACCATGTCGATCTGGGTAGAACTGCACGCCGTTTGGCGCGCAAATTAGCAGCTCGTTTTGCTGATGATGTTGTAACGCTTACTGAGCGAGATAAAGCATTGTGGCTAGCCAATACCACTTGTAATGCTGATATTACTGCAATCCCCAATCCGGTAACAATTGCATTGCCTAGTGAGATAAATTCTCAAAAGGAAAAATTATTTTTGGCAGTAGGTCGTTTAACTAGTCAAAAAGGTTTCGATTTATTACTGAAAGCGTGGGCGAATGTCTCTACTTTACATCCTGATTGGTGCTTGCGGATTGTTGGAGATGGTGAAGATAAAGCGATGTTGGAGCAATTACGCCGAGATTTAAATATTGAATCTAATACCGAGTTTGTGCCTAAGACTAATGACATTGCTGCTCATTACTTGCAAGCCGCATTTTTTGTTATGAGTTCACGTTTTGAAGGTTTACCATTAGTACTAATTGAAGCGCAAGCGTACGGTTTGCCGATTGTTTCATTTGACTGTGATACAGGGCCTGCAGAAATTATCATACATGACGAAACCGGTTGGTTGTGCGAAACTGGCAACATACAAGCTTTAGCTAAACAGCTTTGTACCGCTATTGAAATATTTGACGTGGTATCAGACTATAATAAACTATCTGAATTATCAGCTCAAAACATAAAGCGTTTCTTGCCAAAAGTTATCATTGACACTTGGTTAAAGCTATTATAAAAGGTTGATTTCATGCGTATACCTTTAACTAAACTTAAGGTCTTCGTTTTTTTTATTTTCTCTGCTGTATTTGCTTTTTTGTTGACGTTGTTACCAAATGAGCTTTTTAGAGATAGAGCTAATTATATTATCTATGCTAAAGACTCATTGAATATAATGGAGCGGTATGATGGCATAGCATTATTTACAAATGAACCATTATTTTTGCTATTGAATAGTGCCCTTTCATTTTTTTTTGAGCCTGATGTTGTTCCACTTTTTTTTGTGTTTTTCATTGCATTCACCATAAGTTTTTTTATTTTTTTTAGGAGCAAAAATATATTTTTAGTGTTGCTCGGTTTTTTTGCTCTGGCTTTGGTTCCACAATCATTTCATATGTTGCTTATCGTTTTACGTCAAGCCTTTGCTGCATCATTGTTAATGTGGTTTGTTTTTTACTTTTGGAAGTCTAAACTTTTTTTCCCTTTAGTTTTTTGTTTGGGGTTTATCCATTCTTCAACATTTATTGTTTTATTTTTTTTGATTTTGGATAAATTGTTTTCAATTACGGTTACAAAAAATATTTTTTTACGCGTTTCATTTATTATTTTCGTATCAGCATTTATTAGCTTTATGATATTGCCAATCGCAGAAGTTTTGGCACTAAGACAAGCGTCCGAGTATGACGAAGCAACTAGTGGTGGTGGTGGTGGTGGTAACTTTATATTGTATCTTATTGTTTTATTTATTAGTCTGACGCAAAGTAAACAAAAATTTACTGATGACGGGTTGTATATTATAGCGATGCTAGGAGTTTCGATTTATTTGGGAATGTATTTTTTAAGCCCTTTTGCAGGTAGGCTTATTACTACATTCATGCCATTTATAATCTGTCTTATGTGTTCTTTCGGGAATAAACGTGCTTTATTGTTATTATCATTTTTTGTGTTGATAAACTCTTTTATATTTAAACAGGCTATCGAAAGTAACAGTCTTACTGAACAAGGTATAATATACCTATTGGGTGGTTAATAGGAAACGTTAGATGAATATTGTATTAATAATTACCGGTCTCGGCATGGGAGGGGCTGAGCGGCAAGTCTGTGATTTAGCTGTTCAATTCGCTGCACTAGGTCATCAGGTATTGCTGATATCCATGACTGGTGAAACGGTAAATAGACCATATACTAATTTGGTTGAGGTCGTTGCGCTTAATATGGTTAAAAACCCATTGGGGTTTATACAAGCTTATTGGCAAGCTCGTCAGTTAATTAAACGCTTTAATCCTGATGTAGTTCACAGCCATATGGTTCACGCTAATTTATTTGCCCGCTTGCTACGTTTAAGTATCCATTTACCTAAATTGATTTCTACTGCACACAGCTCCAACGAAGGTGGGGTGGGCCGTATGCTAGCGTATAGGTTAACTGATAGCTTGTGTGATCTAAGCACTAATGTCAGCCAAGAGGCGGTGGATATAATGGTTAAACGTGGTGCGGTGACTGTAAAGCGTATTATTGCTATGCATAACGGCATTGATACTGCACGCTTTGTTTTTAATGAGCAGAGCAGAGTAAGAATGCGCGCGGAGTTAGGTTTGACCAATGCCCCTTTATTATTAGCAGTTGGACGTTTAACTGAAGCTAAAGATTATCCCAATCTGTTGGCGGCTTTCAGTCAGTTGCCTGAGCCTTATAAAGATGTACAACTTGCCATAATAGGTGTTGGGGAAGAGCAGGCAAAATTAAATTTGATGGTGTCAGAACTTGGACTAACTGCACGGGTACATTTTTTAGGGCTACGCCATGATGTTCATGAGTGGATGAGTGCTGCCGATCTCTTTGTACTTTCTTCCGCTTGGGAAGGGTTTGGCTTAGTCGTTGCTGAGGCAATGGCCTGCGAGAGGGTCGTTATTGCTACTGATTGCGGTGGGGTGAAAGAGGTGGTGGGTGATGTTGGCATTTTGGTGCCAGCAAGAAATAGCGTTGCCTTAGCTGGTGGCTTAGTACAGGGATTAGCTCTAACGCCCGAGGCTGCTAGTGCGCAGGGCCGATTTGCACGTAAGCGGATTGTAGAGTGTTATTCATTACGTGCCCAAACAGAGCGTTGGTTGGGGCTTTATAGTTAACTGAGTGTGTTATAGATAAGGTATTTTGATGGCAAATGTATTTCAGTCAATAAAAAGTGATCTTACACGTTATGCCAAACCTGGGTTTAGAACTTTTTTGGTCAATTATTTTTATAATCAAGGCTTTAATTACAGTTTTTGGTTTCGTTTAGCACATTCATCATCTCGTTCACTTAACCTTTTTGCTAAAGTGCGGTTAAAATTCTTAATTTGGAAGACTGGTATTGACATTCCTCCTGGTACGAAAATTGGTTATGGATTTTATATCGGCCATGCGCAAAGTATTGTTGTTAGTCCGTTAACAACGATCGGAAACAATTGCAATATTTCGCAATTTGTTTCAATTGGTTCAAATCATGGGGTTGGCGCTACGATTGGTAATAATGTTTATATTGGCCCCAATGTCTGTATCGTCGAGGATGTCAAAATTGGCAATCGTGTTACTATTGGTGCTGGTGCAGTGGTTTCCCGCGATATACCAGATGATGCTACCGTTGCTGGAGTGCCTGCAAAAGTTTTGAATTTTAATAAACCTGGGCGTTATATTAGTAATATTTATGCGTAAAAATAACAAAAAAATTGTTCTTGTAGTCAATGTAGCTTGGTCAATGTTTAATTTTCGTTGTGGTGTAATAAAACGATTAATTAAAGATGGTTATGTAGTTACAATTATTGCTGCACAAGATGAGTATTCTGATAAATTACGGGATATGGGCTGTGACGTCATTGATTTAGCTATTTCTGCCAAAGGTACTAATCCTTTTAAAGATATAGCGTTAATTGTAAATTTGTATCGTCATTATCGTACCATATTGCCAGATTTTATCATTCATTACAGTATTAAACCGAATATTTATGGTTCCTTAGCTGCTAAGTTGGCAGGTATTCCCTCGTTAGCAATCACAACAGGCTTGGGTTATACCTTTGTTAATAATAACTTGGTGGCCAAGGTTGCGCGCGTGTTATATAAGTTTGCGTTCTGTTTTCCAAAAGAAGTGTGGTTTTTGAATGAGGACGACCGTCAAGTATTTTTACAGTATCGCTTGGTGGCAAAGGATAAGGCTGCTTTACTATATGGAGAAGGGGTCGATTTAAATCATTTTGCCCCCCCCTTGCAGGCCGTGAGTTATGATGCTGCCATGTTAAATCCACCTGTACGTTTTTTACTAATCGCTCGGATGTTGTGGGATAAAGGCGTGGGAGAATATGTCGAAGCTGCGCGTATGATTAAAGCCCATTATCCGCAAGCAATCTTTCAGCTTCTCGGAGCTTGTGGGGTAGCCAACCCCAGCGTTATTGAGCATGAGCAAATTGCCCAGTGGGAAGCGCAAGGTTGGGTGGAATATCTTGGTACGACGACTGACGTGCGCCCATTTATTGCCAATGCCGATTGTGTGGTACTACCGTCTTACCGTGAAGGTATTCCACGTACCATGATCGAATCTGCATCGATGGCTAAGCCCTTGATTGTTACTGACGTCCCAGGCTGCCGTGAAGTTGTACTGCACGGCCAAACTGGTTTTTTGTGTCCAGTTAAAGATGTAAAAGGGCTTTCTGCCTGTTGCGAGAAGATAATTATTATGCCAGCCATTGAGCGGGTCACTATGGGAAACGCTGGCCGAGAATTTATGGCTAAGCAGTTTGATGAGAAGTTAGTTATTGAACAGTATATGAGCACTCTAAAAAAATATGGGGTATAGCATATTTAAATAATATGTTTACTGTTCTCTACTGATTATAGGAATTAGTAATGATTTTATTAACTGGTGCCACAGGCTTTGTGGGTCACGCAGTCTTTACTCAGTTTATTCAGCAAGCTGGCCTAGCTATCCGCACTTATGGTCGCCGTGTGCCTATTGGCCTACAAATTAACACTATACCTAATGCAGTTCATATTACTGGGAACATTGGTGGTGCTGAGGATTATGCTGTTGCTTTGTGCGATGTAGATGTTGTGATTCACTGTGCAGCACTAGCTCATGTAATGAGTACTTCAGCAATTAAAGCTAATAAAAGTGTTGATATATACCGCGATGTTAATGTTGATGGCACGATTAAGTTAGCACAACAGGCAATTACAGTTGGCGTTAAACGATTTGTATATGTCAGTTCGATTGTGGTAAATGGAACACCGACAGCATCGCAGCCCTTTACTGCGAATACTGATATACGTCCTGACAATTCTTATGCACAGTCAAAGTATGATGCTGAAGTAGGCTTACAAAAGATCGCTGAAGAGACTGGGCTTGAGATTGTGATTGTTCGACCTACGCTAGTTTATGGTGCTAATGCACCTGGTAATTTTGGTATGTTAACTAAGTTAATCAATATGTTTCCTTTACTGCCATTTGGCTTGGTTAATAATAAACGTGATTTTATAGCTGTGCAAAATTTAGCTGATTTATTAGTTGTTTGTGCTACTCATCCCGAAGCTGCTGGTCATACTTTTTTAGCCTCTGATGGTAAAGCTGTTTCTATTAAGGACTTTACCAATGCTATTGCTGAGGGATTGAACAAAAAAGTGATTCAGCTTCCTATTCCAGTACCGTTAATGCATTTTGTTGCAAAATTGTTGGGTAAATCGACTGCGGCTGAACAGCTATTGGGCAACCTTGAAGTTGATTCTAGTTATGCCAACAAAATTTTAGGATGGCGGCCGCCATTTACGATGGAACAAGCAATGCTGTTTTTGAAGGATAATAATAAATGATTCGATTATTAGATTTTTTAGCTGCTCTTTTCGGTATTTTATTGCTTTGGCCTCTGTTAATAGTGGTGACTATAATCGGTTTATTTGACACGGGGTCGCCAATATTTATACAAACTCGGGTAGGAAAGAATAAAAAGCCGTTTAAGCTGATTAAGTTTCGTACTATGAGCAAGGACACTGCATCGGTTGCGAGCCATCTTGCTAGTAATGCTGCGATCACTAAGTTTGGTGGTTTTTTACGTAAGACCAAAATTGATGAATTGCCACAACTTATTAATGTTCTTAAAGGTGAAATGAGTTTAGTTGGCCCGCGCCCCAATCTTTTTAATCAAGAAGAGCTGATTGCTGAGCGTGATGCATTAGGGGTTTATAATGTTTTGCCTGGCGTAACAGGATTAGCCCAAGTTCAAAGTATTGATATGTCTACGCCTAAACTATTGGCTGAAACTGATAAACAGATGATCGAGTCATTAACCATCAAAGACTATTTTAAATATATTATTATGACGGCTACGGGGAGTGGTAGTGGTGATGCAGTTAAGCCAAAGTAATTGATTATCAATTTTATGTTTAGCGATTCGATTGGTCGTGTTTTTCTACGCTATAAATATTATTAATGTTGTTTTCAAGAAGTTATTAGTTTGTCTAGATTATCCCTATCTTATTATTTTACATACTTTTAAAGCTGTTGCTCATATTTTAGATAGCATCCTTAGTTAGAGATTTTTTAACAGTGCTGTGATATTGTTGGTTTTTGTTGTTTGAGCCTCTTGAGTATGGAGGCGGTGTTGTTAATTATGGAATTTATGAAGTTTTTGAGTAAATTGGAGCGGAAAATGGAATTTTTGCAGTGTTTATTTTCTTTGAAACGGGCACATAAACGTTTAGTGAGTGTGGCGATTGATTCGGTATTTCTCTTAGTCGCATTTTGGGCTGCCTTGTTGGTGCGGTTAGATGCCGTGAGTGTCTTAACTAATAGCACATACTGGTTGCTCATTGTTTTGGTTGTGCCTGTGAGTATCATGGTGTTTGCTAAGCTGGGCTTATATCGTGCTGTGCTTAGATACATGGGGTTACAAGCACTTACCGCTATTATTGTTGGTGTGCTTGCCTCAACAGTATCGTTAGTGTTAATTGCGTATTACAGCGAGGCGAATCTACCCCGTACTGTACCAATTATTTACGCTGCTTTTGCCTTGGTATTTGTAGGTGGAACTCGCGCTATGGTGCGCTCGTTAGTGGGGTCTGGTCTAAAGCGCGTTGGTGAACCTGTGATTATTTATGGTGCGGGTGTGAGTGGTCGCCAACTGGTGACCTCATTGGTACAGAGTCATGAGTATTATCCCTTTGCATTTGTTGATGACGATGCGACCTTGCATGGCACTGTCATCCAAGGAGTGCATGTTCATTCGCCTTCTATTATTAAAAAACTCATCACACAAAAAGCCGCTACAAAGGTATTGTTGGCTATGCCAAGTGCCTCTCGCTCTCGTCGCCAAGAGATTTTAGTCAAGCTTGAACCTTTGGCTGTACAAGTATTAACCTTACCTGCAATGGCTGATCTGGTTAGTGGTAATAAGCTTTATAGCGATATTAAAGAAGTCGAAATCGATGATTTGTTAGGGCGTGATGCAGTTACTCCCCGTTGCGACTTAATGGTTGCCAATATCCGCAATAAAGTAGTGATGGTCACGGGAGCTGGCGGCTCGATTGGCTCTGAGTTATGTCGACAGATATTAAAACAGTCACCTAAAAAATTAGTGCTATTTGAGTTATCTGAGTTTGCCTTGTATACGATTGAGCGCGAACTTTCAGCGACAGCTTTTGAGTTGGGGCTTGATGTTAAAATTTTACCGATCATGGGCTCGGTACAACGGGAAAATCGTGTTCAAGCAGTAATGCAATCGTTTAAAGTCCAAACTGTGTATCACGCTGCAGCCTATAAGCATGTGCCATTGGTGGAGCACAATGTCGTTGAAGGTGTGCGTAATAACATCTTCGGTACTTTATATACTGCTCGTGCAGCGATTGCAGCTAAGGTTGAAACTTTTGTATTGATTTCGACGGATAAGGCTGTACGACCAACTAATATCATGGGCACGACTAAGCGTATGGCCGAGTTGGCACTTCAAGCGTTATCTAAAGAGCCGCATCAAACGCGTTTTTGCATGGTTCGCTTTGGTAATGTATTAGGATCTTCTGGATCTGTAGTGCCATTATTTCGTAAACAAATTGCCAATGGCGGGCCTGTTACTGTTACTCACCGCGAAATTACCCGTTTCTTTATGACTATTCCGGAAGCTTCACAGTTAGTTATCCAAGCGGGGGCCATGGGTAAAGGTGGTGATGTATTTGTATTGGACATGGGTAAATCCGTCAAAATTGTCGATTTAGCGGCAAAAATGATTCGTCTCAGCGGTTTTGAAGTGAAGGATGAACTAAATCCGGATGGTGATATTGCCATTGAGTTTAGTGGATTACGTCCGGGTGAAAAATTATACGAAGAATTACTAATTGGTGATGATGTTACTGGCACAGAGCATGAACGTATTATGACTGCCAATGAAAGCTATCTTTCTTGGAAAGAGCTAGAAGTTATTCTTAATCGCTTAGATAAAGCTTGTCATGAGTTTAATCATGAAGCTATACGAGAAATCTTACTGTCAGCACCAACAGGTTTTAACCCAACAGATGGGATATGCGATTTAGTGTGGCAGCAAAAGAAAAAATTAAGTGCTGTTGATGGCCAAAATAAAGTTGTTCCGCTAGTTTCTTAGTTTTTTGTGGTATTTGAAAAGCCAAATCAAATTTGATTTGGCTTTTTTTGTTTTCAGGAGCTTGTATGTCTAGAAAGTCGTGTTGTGCTGATGGTTTAAGTCGCATGGTATGCACTATATTTTTAATTTATATCAATTCGATCTGATTTCCCATGAGTTTGAATTAGATTCCAAGTACTTTGTTGATACCTATGGATATGGATACAGAAGACATTAATTTTTGCTTGTGCAAGGAATATTTTATATTTAATACTCTTTTCAATCGAGCTAATAGTTACTGTGAGTAAATAAAGGAAAGGCTTAAATGAAAATAGCAATTGCTGGGACTGGGTATGTTGGTTTATCAAATGCTATGCTTCTTGCGCAGCATAATAATGTAATTGCAGTTGATATTGTTCAAGAGAAAATTGACTTACTCAATAATAAAATATCGCCAATTGTTGATGCAGAAATTTCCGAATTTTTAGTTGATAAATCGCTTAGTTTTTCTGCTACCTTGGATAAAAAGTTAGCCTATCAAGATGCTGAGTTTGTCATTATAGCTACGCCTACGGATTATGATCCAAAAACTAATTATTTTAATACATCCTCCGTTGAGGCAGTGATCCAAGATGTGTTAGCGATCAACCATAATGCGATAATGGTGATTAAATCAACTGTACCGGTGGGATTTACTGCTAAGGTTAAGCAAAAATTCCATTGTGATAATATTATTTTTTCGCCCGAGTTTTTGCGTGAGGGTCGGGCGCTTTATGATAACTTGTATCCATCACGAATTATCGTGGGTGAACTCAGTGAGCGCGCAAGCGTTTTTGCTGATTTACTCGTGCAAGGTGCTGTAAAGAAAGACATTCAAGTATTATTTACCGACTCAACTGAGGCTGAAGCAGTTAAGTTGTTTTCAAATACTTACCTTGCTATGCGAGTGGCTTTCTTTAATGAGCTTGATACTTATGCCGAGACTCGTGGATTAGATACCCGACAAATTATTGAGGGAGTGTGTTTAGATCCTCGAATAGGCAATCACTACAATAATCCTTCATTTGGTTATGGCGGCTATTGTCTACCAAAAGATACTAAACAGCTTAGAGCAAATTATGCGGATGTACCTAATAGTATTATCGGGGCGATTGTTGATTCTAATACGACACGTAAAGACTTTATTGCTGATTCAATTCTAAGCCGCGATCCTAAAGTAGTGGGTATTTACCGTCTTATCATGAAGTCGGGTTCTGATAATTTCCGTGCTTCGAGTATTCAAGGGATTATGAAGCGCTTAAAGGCTAAGGGCATTGAGGTTATTGTTTATGAACCTGTATTAAAAGAGGCTGAATTTTACCACTCCCGTGTGGTGACAGATCTCGCTGAATTTAAAGTCAAGGCTGATGTGATTGTGTCGAATCGCATGGCAGCAGAGCTCTCCGATGTTATTGACAAGGTTTATACCCGGGATCTATTCGGTAGCGATTAAATTTGTTGAGTAAGTGCTGAATTGAGGATGCAAAATGAAATATTTAGTGACAGGTGCAGCAGGTTTTATTGGAGCGAAGGTTTGTGAAAGGTTGTTGGCTTGTGGTCATACTGTTACTGGTGTTGATAATTTAAATGACTATTATGATGTGTCTTTGAAATTAGCTCGGTTAGCATTTATCGTCAGTGATACTTCATTTACATTTATTAAGTTGGATATAGCGGACCGTGACCTTGTTTCGCGTTTATTTATTAATGGGCGTTTTGACCGGGTTATACATTTAGCTGCACAGGCTGGTGTTCGTTATTCAATTGAAAATCCAATGGCCTATGCAGATAGTAACTTAGTGGGTCATCTTAATATTTTAGAAGGGTGCCGACATACAAAAGTACAGCATTTGATTTATGCTTCATCCAGCTCTGTTTACGGGCTAAATGAAAAAACGCCATTTTCAACCTCTGATTCTGTTGATCATCCTGTATCCTTATATGCGGCGACCAAAAAGTCTAATGAGTTGATGGCACATAGTTATTCGCACTTATACAATATGCCTACCACTGGCTTGCGATTTTTTACTGTGTATGGCCCTTGGGGGCGACCTGATATGGCGCCCTTTATTTTCACTAAGAAAATACTAGAAGGTCAACCAATTGATATTAATAATAACGGTGATATGTGGCGTGATTTTACCCATGTTGATGATATTGTTGAAGGGGTTGTGCGTATCGCAGATGTGATACCTAGGCGTAATGAACATTGGAAGGTTGAAACTGGCACGCCCGCTGGCAGCTCTGCCCCTTATAAAGTGTATAATATCGGCCATGGAAGCCCGATTAATTTGATGGATTTTATCCAAGAGATTGAAAGGGCGTTAGGTAGAGAAGCCATTAAAAATTACAGGGAAATGCAGGCCGGTGATGTTTATAAAACTTATGCCGATACGGCGGACCTGTTCATTGCAACTGGCTATAAAGCTAAAGTTAGCGTTCGAGAAGGCGTTCAGAGTGTCGTTGATTGGTATCGTACTTACTACAAAGTGAGTTAACTTTGTTAGAGCTAATATAGATGTACACGCTTTTATGATGGCCGAATTTTTTAGATTCGGCTTTTTGTTTTTCTAACCTTTTACTTTTTTGGGTTAGCGATAAGCTAATACTCATTATCGGTGGAACCAGCTTTATTGGTTCTGCCTTGGTCCTTATGCTGATTGGGCAAACGACGTTACAGACAGACCTGGGCATGATGTGCGTTATGCCATTGATGCGAGCAAGATCCAGCGAGAACTTGGTTGGCAACCATTAGAGTCCTTCGATTATGGGCTCAGAAAAACTGTCGAGTGGATAGTAGCTCGGTATTTTAACGCGCCAAATTGAGTAATATTGGAGCTTAACCTGTAAATACTGTTATAGGGGACAGGCAGTAATAGACACTTTAAGTAGTCTACTTGGTCTTGTTGTTTTTAACCTTATACCATCCCCTTGTTGGAAAACGAGAATATCATAGGGCATGATCTTGATAACCTGGCCATTGTGCTCCCATGTCACGGTATCTAAGCAGCAAAGTATTTGGATGATAGGGACGTAAGCTTCAGTTTTTTGCAGTTCATTTGGATAGTTGTTTGAGGTTGCAATCTGTTCTTCGATAAATGTGTCATCAAAGCTAAGTTTTTGCGTATGCGCTTTAAATGCGCCGCGTTTGGTCATGACATTGAAATCAATAACATCACTGCCTAATAATTGACTTGTTATTGAGGTTTCACCAGTAAAGCAGAATGGGCTATCTGTGGGTGTGAGTCGTTTATACTCAGTTGTATCTGTATTTCCTGATATCTTTTCTCCAGCTCCAAGGCCATTTATCTGTTTTGTCCTTTCATGACTATTGATGCTGAGTTCAACACCATCGCCTTCCAGAATGACCAGTTGCCTGTCTATGCCGATAAATGATGAAAAGGGTCCGTTGCTGCTAATACTTGCAATGCTGATCCGATAGTCAAATTCAGTAAGTTCGGCATTGATGGGGGAAATGAATAGCTGTTTTGTGCTTCCACCACCATTTTTCCATGGTGTTGATGGGCAATCTTGATAGCGGATCAGTTGCATTCTGTTATTCAAAATAACCTCTTTATTGTTTAAGAAGGTTTGTTTCGCCTTTCTTAGCTTCACAACTTCTAAAGCATGGCTTTGCGATTGCAGAACATTTCAGCGTGACTTATGGATAACGGTACGGAGGCTTTGCTCTTACGGTAAGTGCAGCATTCCGTTATCCATAATCTAATACCGCAGCTGAGTGCTAGCTGCCAGCTCTGCTTATAGACCTTTCTTTTTCAACACATAATTTGCAGCAAGTTCGCCGGTGATCCGTTTGCCTTCAGTGTCTAACATGATCAACTGATTTTCACCGACCAAATATTGTGTACCATCTTCTAGGGTGATTTTCTGGCCCAGTTCGTCCCATGTCACTTTGCCCATCAGTTTTAAAATCTTTTCATCTTTACCTAAATAAACTGTTTCTTGAACAAAGCTATTATCAGCTTGCAAAGTTATTAGGGTTTGCATTCCTTCACAACTGGCGCAAGGCAATACGCCTTCATAACTACCAGCCCAATCGAGCGAGTTTTGGCTGGTATCACCTACTGGGACGGATTTTGCCGCTTCTGTTTGAGCTTGGGCTGTATTGACTGCAGTTTCTTCTTTTGGGGCTTCTGAGCAAGCCGTGGTGAATAAAGCCAGCAGTGCGATGTAACATAGTGATTTTTTCATAGTAGCTCCAATAGAAATTTTGGGAATTATGCATTAAGTGCACTCATCATACCCGCCAAGACTAGGTTAGGCTAACTTTTGCTATTTCTATTTTTATAACAATAGCTTAAGTTGTTTTAGTGTGAGTTTTAAGTGGCCACTATGTTAGTTGTTAGTCCTAAGCGGTTATTAATAGGATGATAATTTATCCTTTGAAACTAGTCACTTTTAAGATTGAATCTATACTAAAACGTAACTATTCATCGTAAACGGTGGTTTTGTGGCGTTATTTAAGAAAAGTGCTGATGTTATCGAAGATACATCCCATAAGCCTAAACAAGGCATTTGGAAGGTGGCCATTATTGATGATGAACCTGGGATCCATGATGTAACTCGATTTGCGTTAAAACATCTGACCTTAGATAATCGAGTCTTGCAGTTCTACTCCTGTTACAGCGCTGCTGAAGGTTTAACATTATTTCAAACTGAATCAGATATCGCCTTGGCCTTTATTGATGTCGTCATGGAAACCGATCATGCAGGCTTAGAGCTAGTCCAAAAAATTCGCACTGAATTAAATAACCACAGTACCCGCATCATTTTACGTACGGGTCAGCCGGGGCAAGCACCTGAAGAGCAAGTTATTCGGGATTTTGACATTAACGATTATAAAGCTAAAACAGAGCTCACCGCGGCTCGGCTTAAGTCTTGTGTGTACACCTCATTGCGCTCCTATCGCGATATAAAAATTATCGAGCAAAGCCAAAAGGGGATGGAAAAAGTGATTGCCGCTTCCACCTCTGTACTTAAGAGCCATACATTGCATAACTTTGGTAGTGCAGTGCTCGAACAGACCTTGCAGCTGCTCAATCTTGAAAGCTCGGCTCTTTATCTCACGAGTTATCATCAAGACCTTTACCTCGATACTCAAATGAATCTGCTGGCCGCCACGGGAGATATGATCAGTTACTTTGAAGGTGGCAGCGTTGAGACTCTGCCAGGGGATGTGCGGGAACATATTATTGAAGCGATAGCGCTAAAAACCTCGCTGATCCGTGACAATATTTATGTTGGATTTTATGAGCTTAGTGGCCATGTCACCAGTATTCTCTATTTACAACACAACACTAAGTTAACGGATTTTCAAGTCAGCATTCTTGAGCTATTTGCGGCAAATGTGAGCTTAACCTTTGAGAACTTATCGGGTCGCGAAAATGTGCAGCAGACACAAAGGGAGCTAATTTTAATCATTGGAGATGCCATTGAGCAGCGCAGTAAGGAGACGGGAGCCCATGTGCGCCGTGTAGCGCGCATGACAGAAATGCTCGCGATTGCCATTGGTATGAAGGCAGACTTTATCGAAACTATTCGTTATGCGGCGCCTCTTCATGATGTAGGCAAAATCGGTATCCCTGAGAGTATTTTGCATAAGCCCGGTAAACTCGATGCCGAGGAATGGGCGATTATGCAAACCCACGCAGAGAAGGGTTATAACCTGTTGGTTGGCTCAAATCGTATCATTGCCAAAATGGGCGCTAGAATTGCTTATACTCACCATGAACGTTGGGATGGGCAAGGTTATCCCCGTGGGCTATCGCAGGAAGACATTCCGATTGAAGGCCGCCTCATGGCGATTGTCGATGTGATTGATGCTTTGCTTTCCAAGCGAAGTTACAAAGAGGCTTGGTCAGTTGAGGCGGTGCGCGAGTACATCTTAGCGCAATCGGGTAAACAGTTTGATCCCGTGTTATGTGAAGCCAGCCTTGATTTGTTAGATGTGTTTGCCTCCCTACATATTCATATTCCGGATGAGCCACTATGACCCGAATGCTTGATCGAATTTTATTTGATGTCAGTAAGTCTCAGGTTATTGATGAGGGTGATCTCATTCAAGCATCACAACTTATCGTGAGCTCAATTTGTAAGGGATTACAGATCTCTCGGGCGGGCATTTGGTTGTTGAGTCCGGATAATCAGAGCATCACTTGTTATTATTCACTCGACAATCAACAGCCACTAGAAGCGTTAGTGCTCACTCGCGCGCAGTTTCCCCATTACTTTAGCTTGCTCGACAATGAGCGCACAATTGTCGCCAATAAGGCGCAAACGGATCCCGCCACTAAAGAATTTGTCGAAACCTATCTGAAACCGAATCAGATCTGCTCTTTGTTGGATAGTCCTATTCGTCACCACGGAAAAATGGTGGGGATTATTTGTTCTGAACATCAGGGCGAGGCGAGGGAATGGACTCGGGATGAGAAGGCTTTTGCCTCGGCACTCGCCGACCTTTTTGGTCGAGCCATGAGTGCTAAAGAGATTATTGAATATCAACAACAGCTCAAGCTCATTAATACCGATCTTGAGCATCAAGTTGAGCTGCGCACCGCAGAGCTTGAAACGGCATTATCGACTTTAAAATCAACCCAAAAGCACTTAATTGAAAATGAAAAAATGGCGGCCTTAGGCAGCTTAGTTGCTGGTGTTGCCCATGAAGTGAACACCCCCCTTGGCATAGCTGTCACATCCGTGACCCATTGTTTGGATGAGTTATCCCTATTGAAAGGACTCTTTGAGAAAAACGAGCTCGATGAGGATAAATTTGTCAGCTTTATCAATACAATGCAGGATGGTTTATGCTTAATTGAGCGTAATCTTTCCCGTGCTGCAGAACTGGTGCATAACTTCAAGCGTACTGCTGCAGACCAATCGATACTGGAACGCGAGCGCTTTAATCTGAAGAATTATATTTTTCAGATATTTAGTTCATTAAAACCCTTGATGCGTAAGAAAAATATCACTTTAAAAGTTGAACTTGACGATAATATTTTTATTGATTCTTACCCTGGTGCGATCGCACAAATTTTCACTAACTTAGTCGCGAACAGTTTTCGCCATGCTTTTCCCGATGATTTTGTCGGTGATAAGCAAATTGTGATAGTAGTTGAAAAAATGGCTTCGCAGATCAAGATGATTTATGAAGATAATGGCGTAGGCATGTCCGATGAAGTGAAAGCCAAAGCATTCGAGCCTTTTTTCACCACCGCAAGGCAGAGTGGCGGAACAGGTTTGGGGATGTCGATTATTTATAATCTGATCACACAAAAACTGAATGGTAATGTGTCACTCTTCTCTGCGCCTAATCAGGGGTTACGTATTGAGATGCTGATCCCTGAAAGTAGTAAGGGTTGAGATAGGTTAGCGTCTTCTTATATGTTTATTAAGTAAAAGACGAATTGAAATCTTACTGGCCAAAATGGTATTTAGCTTTTGCGGTTTACTATTCTGTTGCGTTGTTTTTCCTGCATTAACAGCCAGCAGCACTGTTATCTGTTCTTCCTGCTCGCGACATTTTGTATGCTACAATCTTGGCACTTCAACATGGCTTATCAATCCTAAATATTTCAATGAGAAAAGGCATTTTGCTGGCGGGCGGTACTGGCTCGCGTCTTTATCCTATGACGCAGGTTGTCTGTAAGCAATTACTACCCATTTATGATAAACCAATGATTTATTACCCTTTGGCCACACTTATGCAAGCTGAGATTCGGGATATATTGATCCTTTTTATACCCTCCTATTTCGCTGTTTCGTGCATGACTCTATAAGCAGGTATTGGATGAAATATAGCGAAACAGAATTAGCCGAAGTATTGGTGTTTGAACCTCAAGTATTTGGTGATGAGCGTGGTTTTTTTAAGGAAACGTTCAGGCAATCCTATTTTGATGCTTGTTTTACTGCAAGAGGACTTGAGCCTCCCGTATTTGTGCAGGAAAACCAGAGTCGTTCGCAACACAATGTTCTGCGAGGCTTGCATTTTCAACGGCGAAAACCGCAGGGTAAATTGGTGCGGGTCTGTGCAGGGAGCATTTTTGATGTTGCCGTCGATATTCGGGCTGACTCGGCCACCTATGGAAAGTGGGTTGGGCGAGTGCTATCGGCAGAGAATCATCTGCAAATGTGGATCCCGCCGGGCTTTGCGCACGGTTTTTATGTCCTCAGTGATTATGCTGATGTTATTTATCAATGTACCCAATATTATGATCCTGAAGATGAAAGCGTTTTAGCTTGGAACAGTGCTGAGTTTGCCATTGATTGGCCATTAATTGCCGCACCGATTTTATCCACCAGAGATAGCATCGCCAGTGTACCCTCATAAGACCAATCACTGCTTGTATTAAAAGGAATGATTGAGTCGTGAGCTAATTTGGCAGTGCAGATTTTACTATTGTAAGTTAGTCCTAATGGCAGAAAACAAAACGGGCAAGAATTATCTTGCCCGTTTTGAGGTTTAGCTGCGTACTAACTATTTAATGGGGTCTACACTGGGTCTGGTATACCAAGGTGACCGCGCATCAGTCATATCAAATAAGTTGTATTTACGACCAAGCATTTGGCCACCGTCACGGGTCAACGGCATCCAAGAGAGGAAGCCACGGCTTTGAGTCGGTCTAATTGTCATTAAATCGAATGGAATTGAAATATAGAATCCCTTGGTAAAGCTACCTTCACCGTATTCTTCTGCTGACAAGTTAGTCTTAGTCGCAAATGCACCGACGATAACGCCACTATCAAACTGTTTTGAGAAATCGACAGTTATGCCTTTGTCCTCGGTAAGATATTGGCCTGCACTGATTTTTAACAAGGTATTCGGGAACCACTTAGGCTGGTAATAAGCTGTTGCATGTCCAGTCACTACACCGGTTTGTACGCGATATGGACCTGTAATAGGATCGTATTGATGCTCATCCTCGAAGAAACCAAACATGCTGTCAGGATCTCTTTGTTTCGCATAGTTAACATCAAAACCGAATGCCCACTCACTGTTTAGCGGTCGATAAAGGAATTCTGTACCTACTCCACCATACATCATCTCTAAATAACCACCATAGGCTTGATAGGAGATGTTATCGCTCAGATTATCCATCCAAGTTAGCTGTAAGTTAGTCGCTCTGACCGTTGAGTCATGGACATATTGACGAATAAGCGTTCTTACGCGTTTTAAGTCGGTACCATCAGGTGGAACATCGTACAAAAATTTATCGTAGTTATCATAGAGATTCAAATAAAGTGATCCCGAAATTTCCAAGCGATCATTAAATCGATACGCTGCACTGCCAGTAACACCTATGTTGAACATATAGAAACCTTCTGAACCACCGAAGGATTGCACCATAGTGGGGGTAATATCAAAACTTAATTTATCCAACCAATCCTCATGGGATTGGGTTACTAATGTTCCTTGAGGCGACCTTGGTACACTGATTTCTGTGCTATCCGCCATATCTGCATTGATATAACCATAGGTAGCTACTTGAGCGAATTTATCAGCGTCGATACGTGTCTCTGTTATCGACTGCTTATAACGGGTTTCAATAAGACGATATTCAGTAATTATCTGCTTGTTAGTGTTATTTGCCAGTATAGTGGCGGCTCTATGGTGGGCTTCTTTACGGTCCATATACTTTACTTGATCTGCAACCACGGTCACACTGTGATTATCAAGATAGATTTTTGGATTGTCGTAACCAGCGATAGTACTAAGCTCAGTCGCTACTCTGTCCCAATCAGTTTGGCTGGGCATTTCAGCGTGGATAGTCGTGTTTGTAACCGGTTCTGACTTTGATGACTCAGTTGTTACTAATGGCTGAGTTGTTACCGTTGAAATAGCCGTATCGGTAGAGGATTGTGCTGTTTCTTCTGTACCGTCATGCGTTACTCTTTTACCCGACATAGGTACTGCTGCTATAGGTTTATATTTCTCTGCAGGAGTATCACGTTTAATTTGTCGTAAATCATTGAAGTTAGTCTGCAGGCTAACGCCTAACGTCCAAGTATTACCACGCTCATAGCTTAGGTGGAAATCACTCCAGCTCGTTGCTCGGTAGAGTAAGCCATAGTTAAATTTACTGTCTTGTGACATATCGACGCCACCACCAGTGACGGGGAAATCTGCTAGATAATCATTTCCATCATATTCTACTTTTACTCGTAAAGGTTCCCACGGCGTTTGATATTCAATACCGCCATATAATGCCGCACAGCCTTTAAACCAACGTTGGTAGTCGACAGTTCCACCTTTTCCTCCAAAAGATGTGTCTCGATCACAATTATCATTAAGATCTTTTTTATCCGAAGTCAGGTTACCGCTATTTCCTATATAGCCCCAGCCTATCCCTAAGGTAAAGTCGACTGGACCAACACGTTTAGTGGCCGCAATAAACTCGCCATCAAATAAGCCTGTACCGCCAAAATCTCTTATACCAATAGAAGTTTCTGGTAACCAGTAACTTTCTTCTACTAGACGGACTTTAAAGTCGATACCTTTATCAGTGTACTTGGTGTTACCGCTGAAACTCGGATCGTTACTGTAGAGTAGATCTTGTACTTGGGTATAACGAACCGTAGTTTCAAACCAAGGGAATAATTGCACTGAAGCTGAAAAATGCTGGTATTCAGAGTTATAAGTTGTTGCAAAATTAAACTCACCTTCAGGAGCCATACGTCCTGTAGGCATTTGCATTAATCCTACACCACCAAAGTCCGATTGTGAGGCTAAGAGTGGAGGATAGCTAAATTCATCGGCTTGGATATGGAATAAAGGGAAAAGAGCCAGAGCAATAGCTGAAAGTTTACTTAACGTAAGATTAGAATGGGTAGCGTTATTCATTACAGAGCCCGATTCCTTAGTAATTCAATAATATTGGCGTTCAATGTGCTGTAGTCTTCTACTAAGTCTGAAAATTCAACATAAAGCACAGCTCCTGGAGCAATATCTTGCGCTTGAGCATTCCAATAGGCTATTGGTTGTTTTAGTGCTTTACCATCTGGTTGAACTATCCATACGAAGCTATTATCAGCGTTTTCTAATGGAATCGCTTTCGCTAAATAGTCTTTACTATTCTTATTGACTTGCCATTCAAAACTTCCCGCTTTAGCTACCGCACCCATGACAAGTACTGTCGTAGGTCTCTGAGGTAAGATAAGTTCGAAACGGCCATCAATTAGAGGGTTGTATGAGTCATTTATCCTAATTAGATCAGGATGTAATGGCTGCATTACGCGCTGTCCGAGCTTGATTTGTCGTAAAAACTGCGCAAGTTTTGCAAGCTTTGCTGTATAGATACTGTCATCTGCAGCTTGACCCATTTGTGCTAGTTGGGACAGGGTTTCTTTGCGCTTAGCTTCTAAAGCGGCAGTGTTTTGGATATCGAGTAGTGCTGCACCCAACCAATAAATAGGGGTTATCTCTTTATGATTGTTTTTATTATGTATTTGAAGTTGTTGTAAGCCGTCCAGAACTACTTTATCAAGACGAATCGATGTTGGATAAAGTAATTCAACTTGTGCATCTTGGTTTGACGACGTTGTAACTAACAATTGGGTTTCAGCCTGAGCTACTGTCGCTAAAACAGAACTGACCAGTAGCGCTAAGGGCATTAAATAGGATCTCATTGGGACTCCACTAAGACGCAAATGGCTTGAGTAATGTAATTTCGATAAAAGGCTGATTAGGGGAAATTTTTTGACGACTCTTAATCACATGACCTGTTTCTGGTGTGAGCCAAAATTCATTTTGATACTGAATATTGAGATTATCTACCGAAACTGATTCAAGGTAATGTAGCGCTTGGGTTGGAGTATCGTTGATGAGAATGTTTTCTTTAGCAATAAAACTAAAATGTGAATTTACGCGGTAGCCAAAGTGATATCCGGGTTGCCAATCAATCGTTCGAGTCCATGTTTTGGGAGTGCTGTCTAAATGTAAGCCTAAGAGTATAGGATCTGGCTCATTGCTTTCTACTGCAATTAAATCACCTGTTAATAGGTTGCTCGTCCTAACCAATCGTCCATTTATTGTTACTAACATGGCTTTATCTGCAGAGAGCCATTTTAACTCTGTTATTGCAGGAGTCGGTGGCAGCGTTAAGGTGAACTTAGGCTCTGCAAGTGCAAGTACAATGAACGCTTGAGGTATACCATCGATTCGAGCATAGATACTGGCATAGGGGATATTATTAACTTGCTGTTCCGACAATTGAGTATCTTTGTCACCGATAAAGGCTAACTTCAAAGTATCGTTAAGTGCACTGATTCTTTGGCTACAAGCGGTTGTGTTTACTAACACAATCGAGATTGTCAGTAGTGACAGTAATTTTTTATGTATACGCATCCGAGTTGCTTATTCTCAATTAGGATTAAATAGCGAATTTAAAGAGGTATCAGACAGATTTCAAGTTATGAAATTAACTTTGTAAACACTCAAAAAAAACAACCGCCCATAGGGCGGCTGTTTAGAAGCATACTAACAATAGCTTAGTTACCAGTGCCTGTAGTTGTACCTGTGCCAGTACCTGTGTTGGTAATTGGGTTACCATCAGAACTGTTAGAGATAACAACTGCGCCAGCAATTGCAGCAGCAGCAGCTACGCTACCAGCAACGATAACACCAGTACTAGTGCTTGCAGCAGTACCAGTACCGGCAGCTTCGCCTTCAACTGCATTTGCAGCCATAGAGCTGAATGCTGTCATTGCAACGATAAGTGCTAGTGAAGTTTTTTTCATCGTGATTCCCTTTTTGAAAAAATGTGCATGATTTTTTGATAATCTAGTACAGCATATTAAGCGATGCAAACAAAATTATCAATGTTAAATCCATCTTCTTGCTCATGCGAAAGTTTGAATTTCGGCACTAATATTCAAGCTATATCTATCCATTTGGCATGATTTTTAGTGAAGAAACTGATTAAGTCGTTAGCTTATTTTAAACAAAAGAAATCTTTAAGTTCATCGATTTTTTCCATGGCATCTTTATAGCCTAAGTCGATTAAAGCGCTGGTATACGTTTTTTCGAAGAGTAGGTAGGACACAATACTTGAGTCTGACTGCCTGTCTATGCCGATGAAGCCGAGTAAGGTTTTAACGGCCCATGGCATGTCGTCATAGAAGCGGGCAGCAATTTTGCTGAGATCTTCGCTAGGTTTGATGACTAGGGCTTTAATCGGATGCAAGGCGAGTTTGTTACGGCTTGACTCAGGAATCAGGCTTAAAGTGTTATTGATCCTTTCTAGTCTCTCAAGGTCGCTATTTAAGGTATCTGAAAAGATGGTATCGAGCAGATGACCCGCTATGGTCGCTGTTTTTGGGTGATATTCCAGTTCCATTGGGAAATGCTTGTGTGGACTCTCTAAGTTAATGACTAATAGTTTTTCGGCGCCTAAATGGATAGGGCTTGAGAGCGGTGCTAGCTGATGGACTGAACCATCACCATAATAGGCTTGGTTGAGTTTAATGGATGGAAATACCATAGGGATTGCCGAACTGGCGAGTAGGTGCTCGGTATTGAGCATGATACGTTCGCCACTGCGACGGGCACGGGTCCAGTTTTCGATTTCTTTCGCGGCTTGGAAAAAGGTCACTGAGCGAGAGTTATTATAACAAGAGGCATCCACACTCAGTGCCGTCAGTGAGCCATTACGGATATTGCGGTCGATACGTTTAAAGTCGATGAGCTCATTGAGTAAGCCTCTTAGCGGATCATTATCGAGCAGACTGCCTGCATCGGTATTGACCTTATCATCTTGCATGCCTTTGAGGGCCATTTTAGTTAGATGGCTGAGAACACCGGTGATCGAAGCTCGGTAGACTTTTCGAGTTTCAAAGTGACGCCAAACCCATTCGAGTTTTCTGACACCAAGGTGAAAGCAAGAGGCATGGGTCGCGATAGCTGTGCCATTGATGGCACCCGCAGAGGTTCCGCAAATAATTTTAAAGGGAATACCATGATTGCGTGGATAAAGCTGGACCAGTGCTTTTAACACGCCGACTTGGTAGGCCGCCCTAGCGCCGCCACCGCCTAAGACTAATGCAGTTGATGTAGGCAATCTTCAGACTCAATTTATTGTTTTAATAGTTTTATTAAAGCAACGCCCCCCTATAAAAAGCAAGTCGGTAGACTCAATTAGTTGTAAATTTCGATTTATCGTTTATTCGATTGCTGGATCATTTAATTTTAGACAATTAATCCGCAGTAACCTTAGTCGTTTTGCTGAGGCCAAAGCAATGCTCCGATGTTGGAAACTCACCCGTTCTCACTTCTTGGGCATATTGGGCGCAGGCCTTAGTGATCAATGGTCCTAAGTCGATATAGCGTTTAGCAAATTTAGGCGTGTAGTCAGAAAATAAGCCTAAGATATCCTCAGTCACGAGCACTTGACCATCGCAGGCGGGTGAGGCGCCAATGCCTATGACTGGGATTGAGACTCCTGCCGTCACTGTGCGCGCCGCGAGCTCGGATGTGCCTTCAATCAGTATGCTAAAAGCGCCTGCTTGCTCAAAGTCTTTCGCTAAACTAACGAGGGCTTCGATGGCGGCAGCATCCCTTGCTTGGGTTTTAAATCCACCCAATTGATTCACGTGTTGCGGCATTAATCCTATGTGTGGCATCACAGGGATCCCTCGCTGGGTTAAAAAACGAGTGGTGTCGAGCATCTCTGCGCCACCCTCGAGTTTTACTGCTTGCGCGCCTGTGCGTATTAATACTTGGCTGGCATGTCTGAAGGCTTGCTGAGGCGATTCTTGATAACTCCCAAAGGGCATATCGATAATGACGCAGGCATGTGCTGCGCCGCGAGTGACAGCAAGACCATGATTAATCATCATTTCTAAGGTTACCCCGAGTGTAGAGTCTTGCCCATAAACCACCATGCCGACGGAGTCGCCGACGATAATCATATCCACATGGGGATCGATAATTTCTGCCATCGGCTTTTCATAGGCGGTGAGGGCAACTATGGGGGTTTTACCTTTCATTTTTTGTAAAGTAACGGGCGTTACGCGATTTTTATCCATGTGGATACTCATGTCATCTCCAATTTATTCAGTCTGATATGACATGTTAGCGTTTGCAGCTTTGGCTTTAGCTCGATAGATTGACTTAATGTCTAGATATAAAGACACTTCTTTACATAAAGGTGCTTCTAAAGAAAGAGGCGCTTCTATACGCAAGAGGCTCGATAATTTGAAAAGAAGCTTCGATATAAAAATCACCTTGGGCGATAACACCTTGAATCAAGTCACTGACACGCATTTATCCCAGCAGCATATTACTCAGCACACGCAGGTCGCACCTTCACGTTTAGCCGCCGCAGGGCTAAGTGCCTCCATCATGTTGCTTAAGCGAACACTCAAGCCGTTTGAACATGTGCAGCGCCATAGTCATTCTTGGGGACAGGTCATTTATGCCAGTCAAGGTGTGTTGAGTGTGATCACGCCTGCTGGGCGTTACATTGTGCCGCCTGAGCAAGCGGTGTGGGTGCCTCCCTTTGTCGATCATGAGGTTATCGCGCTAGGTCAGGTGCAATTGAGTAGTCTGTATTTGGATGAAACCCGGATAGGCGGGTTTCCACCCGACTGTACTTGTTTGAGTGTGAAGCCTGTTTTGCAGTTATTACTGCAAGAGGCTAATGCCTTAGTGAAGAGTGAGGCTGGGCTAATTGATCCCGATTTTAAGGATAGCGTCATGCGGCTCTTGCTGGTGATCCGTGACTTTATGGTACTCGCCCCTAAGGTCGCCTTGGATTTACCTTATCCTAGGGATAAAAAATTACTGCGCATTACCGAGGCTTTGCTTGCCGATCCAAGTGAGCAACGTACTTTGGTGGATTGGCAGCGGGAGGTCGGTGCCTCGGCCCGCACGTTAGCGAGATTATTTAAACAGCAAACAGGGCTGAGTTATAGCCAATGGTTGCAAAGGCTTAGATTGCAGGTGGCGATTCAAATGCTCAGCCGAGGTGAATCTGTGCTCACTACAGCGTTATCCTTAGGTTATGCCTCGGGTTCAGCCTTTGGTTATATGTTTAGGCAGTTGATGGGCGTCGCTCCGAGTCAGTACCAGTTAGCGCAAAATACCTTGCCCAAAATACAGCGGTAAACAGCCGCATATAAAAAGTCATGTTGCGAGCCAATGTGAACGATGAAGGTCAATAAAAAGTCCAATAAAAAACGCACTTAAGCTGGGCTCAAGTGCGTTTCGTTTTTGATCTTCAGCTTGTCTACATTTCGCGTTAAGGCTTAGCCTTTAACTGCGTTTTTCAGGAAGTCGAGCAGTTGATCGAATGGAATATCTTGTTTTTCACCTGTGCGGCGGTTTTTGTATTCAAATACGCCAGCATCGATATTGCGATCGCCAATCACCACAGTGTGTGGGATACCAATCAGTTCCATATCGGCGAACATCACACCTGGACGCTCTTTACGATCATCCAATAACACTTCGATACCCGCTTCGTTTAAGTCTTTGTATAACTGCTCGGCGATATCGGTGACGCGGTGCGACTTGTGCATGTTCATTGGCAGAATACCCACGCTAAATGGCGCAATCGCTTCTGGCCAAATGATGCCACGGTCATCGAAGTTTTGTTCGATGGCTGCTGCCACAATACGGCTCACGCCGACACCGTAACAACCCATCAGTAGCACCTGTGACTTGCCATTTTCGTCAAGTACAGTCGCGTTCATCGATTTAGAGTAGTTAGTGCCCAGTTGGAAAATATGGCCCACTTCGATACCGCGTGCCATAGCATAAGTGCCTGAACCATCAGGTGTTGGCTCGCCTTCGACTACGTTACGGATGTCGGCAACTTGCGCTGTCGGCAGATCGCGTTCCCAGTTGATACCAAAATAATGTTTATCATCAACGTTAGCACCGGCGGCAAAATCGCTCATGACGCTAACGCTGTGATCGATAACGATAGGGATTTTAAGACCGATAGGGCCAAGTGAACCAGGACCTGCGCCAATGGCGTCACGGATTAGGGCTTCTGGCGCCATTTCCAATGGTGATGCGACTAAATCTAACTTGTCGGCTTTGACTTCGTTGAGTTCATGGTCGCCACGAACGATTAACGCCACTAGCGGAGCGGCTTCGGTTGCACCGACTACGATCAAGGTTTTGACCGTTTTAGTGATATCCAAACCAAACTGCTCAACTAATTCCGCAATGGTCTTCGCATTTGGGGTATCGACTAAACGCAATGCTTCAGTGGCTGCGCCGCGGGGTTCAGTTGGCATAGGTGATTCGGCTTTCTCAATGTTAGCCGCGTAATCGCTGCCCGTTGAGTAAGCAATTAAATCTTCACCGCTTTGTGCTAGAACATGGAACTCGTGTGACATGCTGCCACCGATTGAACCCGTATCAGCTAAAACTGGGCGGAAAGCTAAGCCCATGCGCGATAGAATGTTGCTATAGGCTGTGTACATAGCCTCATAGGTTTCATTCATGGTATCGACGTCAAGGTGGAAAGAGTAGGCGTCTTTCATCAAGAATTCGCGTGAGCGCATCATGCCAAAACGTGGACGAACTTCGTCACGGAATTTGGTTTGAATTTGGTAAAGATTCAGCGGTAATTGCTTGTATGAACTGACTTCTTTACGAATGAGATCGGTGATCACTTCTTCATGGGTTGGCCCCAGTACGAAGTCGCGATTGTGACGATCTTTAAAGCGTAACAGCTCGGGACCAAACTTTTCCCAACGACCCGTTTCTACCCACAAGTCTGCCGGTTGCACCATAGGCATTAGAATTTCAATTGCACCGGCTTTGTTCATTTCTTCACGAACAATGGCTTCGACTTTACGCAATACGCGTAAGCCCGTGGGGAGGTAGCTGTAAAGGCCCGACGCATTACGACGGATCATGCCCGCACGTAACATTAATTGATGACTAATGACTTCTGCGTTGGCAGGAGTTTCTTTCTGTGTTGATAGCAGGTACTTGCTGACGCGCATTACCGATGTCCAAATTTGAGTTGAATGGTCGCCATTTTATCACCTGCTTTGGTGATGTCACCTAGGGATTTAGGTTAAATTCAACTAGCTGGGAGATAAATAGCATTTTTTGATGCTGGATAACGGATAACGGATAACGGATAACGGATAACGGATAACGGATAACGGATAACGGATAACGGATAACGGATAACGGATAACGGATAACGGGTAACGGATAACGGATAACGGATAACGGATAACGGATAACGCAAGGAAGAGCGCTGCGCTGTTAGAGAGTGACTTCGTCACTGCTAGTATCAAGATAATCCTTATTGCTTACTTATCTCGTCTATCGCCAATCACTTTGGCGGGGTTGCCAGCCACTATCGCCCAGTCGGGTACATCTTTCGTCACTATGCTGCCCATGCCGACCACGGCGTGATCGCCAATGGTCACACCATCGACTATGCCTGCCTGAGCGCCAATCCACACATCTTGGCCAATAACAATGCCTTTGGAGTTAGCAGCTTGTTGATAGATGGGCGTATCTGGCGCCATGCCATGGTTGAAGGCGTAAAGGGTGACATTATTGGCGATGCGGGTCTGGCTACCAATTTGAATACCCACTCTACCGCCATCGAAGGAGCAGCCATGATTAATCGCCACTTCGTCCCCTAGTGTGATAGGCCCATGTAAGAAACAGTCGGCGGCGATCATGCAGCGATTACCCATGCGGATATCACGATTGGGTTCGGCAAATAACTGAGCTTCGGGGGCGATAAAGCATTGCTCGCCGATAGTTACCGTTTCGAGGGCACAAAGTTTTGCTTGAATATCGTCTTGCCAAGGTTTAGCCCAGATTAAATGTTTCTCTTTTAAGGAAAAATACAGCCAGGGCATCCAAGAGAGCCGCTTTTTATGCTGGCTTTGATAATCAGGTTTTGATGTAGGCGTTGGCGCAGACATTTAGCCACATTTCCCCGGTTTGAGTTCTAGTACCAAGATGTATTCTTGGTCATTGTCATCGACTGCCATTTGCCAGAACACATCTAAATCATAGAGGGCGACTTGGTATAACTTAGGATCGTCCTTGGCTTTTTTGTAGGCGGGGCGAGGATCTTGCCCCAGCACACCGCGGATAAGTACGGCTAAATCTGTGTAGGTTTCCTGCTCGGCGTAACGCTCAATCTGTGTCTTGGCATGGTCAGAATACACCACTGAAATCAGTTTAGGCGCGTCTTGGGCAATGCCACCCACAGCATCGGTAATAGAATCTGAGAAAGGAATGTATGGCTTAATATCGATAATCGGCGTGCCATCGAGCAGATCCATACCGGAAATTTCGAGGCACACTTTGCCCTTGCGCTGCACTACACCGTGCAATTTCACCACAGATTGACCTATGCCATTGGGGCGAAAAGTGGAGCGAGTGGCGAACACGCCGAGTTTTTCATTGCCGCCTAAACGCGGCGGGCGCACTGTGGTTTTCCAACCTTGGGCAAGATTCTCATGGAAGCAAAACAGTAACCAGAGATGTGAATATTGCTCTATGCCACGCACCGCATCGATATGATTCACATGGGGCTCGAGCTCGACATAGCCGCGCGCTTCAACAAGTCCGGGTTGTCTTGGAATGCCAAATTTTTGTTTATAGGGCGTGCGGCATGTTGCCACTGCGATAATTTGGTTGGTAAATGTCATGCAAAAAATTACCTAAAGGGTAAGTATAACAACCGCCTAAGTTCATCATTCTAAGCTCATCATTAAGGCCCATCTTTGTGCGCTAATAATGCAGCGTTGGTCACGAAGCGTTAGCTATTAAGCGGTTGATAGGGGCATTCTTAGAACACTATAGGATCACGCCGCGAACAGTATGCTTAATATGCGTGAGGCTTACTCTGTTGTAGCCGTTTTTACTGCTTGACCAACGCATAATGCGCGGCTGATACAACCTTGGGCTGCTTCTTCAAATATGACACATTGCTTGATGATAATGCCGTTAGCCCCTTTATCTGCGGCATTGCGACGGGCTTCGGTTCTGGCATCGGCAAGTGACGCGGGCGCACCGTTGACATCGGCCTGACAGGACTCACCTTCGACCAATCCTTTTAATTCATAATGACCTTTAGGCAAGGTATCGCCTTCATAAAGGATGACATCGGATGCCTTGAAATAGTCATTAATCGCCTCACTGTCCAAATTACTGTTAAAACTGTAGTCGCTTGCACAGGCACTGAGCAGGAGCACTAATGCACTTGAGAGGATAATTTTCATGGTTTGACCTGAGGTTGAGGAGAAAACTGCGCAGCCTTGGTAGGCTGCGCCGATGCGATATTATTATCTGAGTAAATTCTACCGCTTAAGGTACTTTTGATAAAGCTGCTGATGGCGATTATTCAGATCTATCTGCCGCCCTTCAATCCAGATAGCCTCAATTTTATTGGTCATAGGGTCGAGAATGTCCCCCTCGGACAGCACGACACTGCCTTGGTATCCCACCGCTATCGCACCTAAATCTTCCACACCTAACAGTTTTGCGGCATCTAAGGTGATGGACTTAAGTGCTTGTTCAGGCGTTAAACCATAGGCGGCGCTGTAACCTGCGGCGTAGGGGAGGTTACGGCTATTCCAGTCCGATGAGAACCCAAGGGCGAAGGGAATACCTGCATTGGCGAGTAAAGATGGGATCTTAAAGGGTAAATCGACTGGCTCATCTTTACGTTTAGGCAGACTCAAGGTATGAGGGTAAATGACCCCAGCCTTAACTTCCCTTAGGCTTGAGTCCAAACGCCATGCATCGTATCCGCCGACAATTACCAGTTTGAATTGATATTTTTTCGTCAAGGCGATCACTTGCTCAATTTGGCCAACACTGTCGGCATGGGCAAACAGTGTCGCTTTGCCTTGGTATAGCGGCAGCATGGCCTGCCAGCGTAGGTTGTTGGTCGCGGACTGGGGATCTTCATCCTGGTTTTTGTCTTTACCGTTGACCTTATCACTTAAGAAATAGCGATAGCCATCTTCAAAGGCGATATTGAGCTTGTCGATTGCCTGCTGATTTTTCTCGATGGCCTTGGCTTTCTCTTTTTCATCTTCTGGCATGCGTTTGATTTGCGGCCAGTAGACATGGAACTGTCCAGTACTTGGTGTCAGCGCATCTTCAATCGTCCATGCATCGAGATCCACCAGTACCGATTGTCCAGCTAACCCATCACCGCTCGGAACGATTTGTGCGTGGGTAATGCCGTTGTAACGTATGGTCGGGATGAGCTCCGAATCCGGATTGTAAGCTGTGGCCGTGCTGATCTGTGGGTTGATGTAGCCCACCTCGGCGTTATCGACCGTTGGGCGGCTCATTTCAATTTCGACTAAGCCTAAACTGGTGTCTAGGGCGATTAAGCCCGGATACAAGTGTTTACCGCTAGCATCGATGATTTGAGTGTCACTGGTTTCTGCGGTTGCACTGTTGGTTTGGCTGGTGAGTTGGGGCCCAACGGCCGTGATTTTTCCATTTTCAATTAAGACGTCTGTGTTGCTGAGCACGCCTTGACTGACTGTGTGCACAGTGGCGTTTTTAATCAGTACGCTGCGGCTTTGTTTAGGTGTAGGCACAATATCGCTTGCCATAGCTGGGGCCAGCGTGGTGCAAATTGCGCCGAGTAGCGCCACAAACAAAACGGTTTTAGATAAATGTTGCATTATTTGGCTCCCTCATGAGCGTGGCCCCATGCCTGATAGTGGGTATCGCAGTGCCACTGTGGCTCGTTGAGTGGCGTGACTTTTTCACCCGCTTTAGTTTGGTTATCACTGCTGAGAATTTTTTGGATAAGTGCGGCGCGCTCGTTCACCACAGCTTGTTGGGCAACTTGGTCTTGGTCGCGGTCAAAATAGCGTTTTCCTTCAACCCATGCCTGCGTCACTTTGGCGTAAATAGACAGAGGCTCTGCGTTCCAGAGTACGATATCGGCCATTTTTCCTGGGATGAGTGAACCCACAAACTCATCGACTCTTAATTGTTTGGCTGGATTGATCGTGACCATATTCCAAGCGTCTTCCTTCGACATATTGCAATACATCATAGACTTAGCCGCTTCTTGGTTGAGTCTACGCTGCATTTCATAATCGTCTGAGTTAATGCTGGTGGTCACCCCCTTGTTTTGCATCAGGCACGCGTTTTGCGGAATCGCATCATACACCTCAAACTTATAGGCCCACCAATCGGCAAAGGTCGATGCGCCAGCACCATGGGCAGCCAGTTCACTCGCCACTTTGTAACCTTCGAGCACATGGGTAAAGGTTTGTACTTTAAAGTGATAAGCCTCGGCTAAGCGGATAAACATCAGGATTTCTGACTGCACATAGGAATGAATGTGCACATCACGCTGCTGATTTAATACTTCGGCGACCGCCTGCAGACGGTAACTTGGGCGCGGAGCGACGGTTTTCTTTTTATCGCTGGAGCGCAGATTATCATAGGTTTTTAACGCCTTTTCATAGGCGATAGCAGCGTCGAAGGTTTCTTCAAATAACGCTTTTACTCCCATGCGAGTCTGGGGGAAGCGCTGAACAAATTTCTCACCCCAGTTACTCTGTTTGACGTTTTCACCTAAAGCAAATTTGATACTGGCGGGCGCGTTAGTAAATTTGAGTTGTTCGGCCGACTCGCCCCATTTCATTTTGATCAGTTGTGATTGGCCACCGATAGGGTTGGCGCTACCGTGGAGTAATTGCGCGCTGGTGACGCCGCCCGCTAAGGCGCGATAGATTGAAATATCGTCGGGATTAATAATATCGCCAATGCGTACTTCAGAGGTAACTGCGTCTGTTCCTTCGTTAGTACCGCCATTAATGGCGATATGCGAGTGTTCATCGACTATGCCGGCGGTGAGGTGTTTACCTGTTGCATCGAGGACTTGATAACCTGATGGTGTACTTAATTGTTGGCCAATTTTTTCGATGCGGCCATTGGCCATCAAGAGATCAGCATGTTCGAGAATGCCTTGCTTATCCGATGTCCACAGGGTGGCATTCTTGATGTGTAGCTTCTCAACATTAGGGGCTTCTCTCAGTCCGTAAGCGACGTTAGGGAAGGTGAGGTGACTCACTAGGCTCGTGTTGGCTTCATTCTTGGGAGCTTGATTGTTTGCTTGGTCTGCATTTTTGAGCTTTGCAGTTTGAGTCATAGCGACACCGGCAACATTTGTAGTGCGACTTTTTGCATCGACCATACGACCTTGAATGCCGTCATCGGCCATCCACAGCGTAAAGCGGCTAAGGCCGTTAATGCCTGCGGCGCTCAAATTGGCAGTAAAGCTCAATCTTCCGTTATCATCTAACTTAAGTTGAGTGAGTGAGATACTTTGTTCGCCACTGCTTAAATTGCCTTGGATGTTGGGTTTATCACTTTTACTTTCATCATGTAGCGATAAATCTAGCGTGAGGTTATTGAGGCTTAATTGGTAATCTCCCAGTAATCGTGCTTGGGGAAGTGAGCGCAGACTTTGCTCCTGACCTTGCAACCAAACACTGTAGATCTGGCCATCTTTAAAGATATTGCCTTTAGTGATAACAAAGTCAGCCATATAACCGGGCGCGAGTTTACCGGTAAAGTCGGCGGTGCCTGTCATCTCTGCGGCTTGGGTGGTGAGTGCCGCGAGAGCTTTTTCTTCACTTAAACCTTGGGCAATGGCTTGGCGTAGGCGCGGCCAGAAGGCATCTGTCTTAATCCCAAACTGCGTTAACGCAAAGGGGATACCCGCGTTAGCTACCGCTGCAGGGTTGGTTGGTGCACGTTCCCACTGTCTTAAATCCGCCAGTGATACTTCACGATCAGCGTCATCTGTGCCGACATCGGGTGCCTGCGGATAGTTTAAAGGCAAGATCAACGGATAGTTCAGCGCCTTTAACTCATTGATGCGTGAGTATTCTTGACCATTACCAAGTAGGTTGGCTGGCAGTTTATGTTCTTTGAGTAAATGGGCTGCACGTAATTGGTCGTTGAGATTTTTGGTTTCAAAGATAATTTGCTTATCGGCTAAATTATCTAAACGCTCAAAGGCAATATTAAATTCGACTTGATTGTTTATTGCGCCATTGGCAGGTTTGTTTTTATTTTGGTTATACCAATTTGCATCGGCAAAGGTTTGCCTAATAAGTGCAATGCTGCCCATTAATGATGAGGGATAATCTTGTTCAGACGAACCTTTATCGAATGCCATAAAAGGTTGACTGCGGGCGCGATAAATCACTTCATTAGCCGTTTTGTCTGCTAATGAAAGGCTGACACCCGTCCCACGGAAGATACCGTCGAGTTTGCTACTTTGCACACTGGTGAAACCATTATTAATCCACTCTTTTGCGCGTTCTTTATTGGGGTAAACGTAATTAAACCATTCTTTTTCAGAATGAATTGCACCATTTTCCGCATTACCACCTATACGCTTTATATCATAGACGGGGCGAGTGAGCTTAAGTTTGGGATATTCGAACTCAATCCCATAATCAGTAAAAGGATCGATAAATCCGGGATAAATTGTATAACCACTCAAATCGATTCTAAATGCGCCAGCGGGAATGTCGTTGTGCTCAATAATGGCTTTAATTCGATTATTTTCAATTAATAAAGTGGCATCGCTTAAACGTTTTCCCGGGGCAATAATTAATTCAGCATGGGTAAATGCAGTGAGTTTACTGGATGTTGTTCCAGTATTGAGCTGGGCAAATGTTGTTTGTGATACTAAGCTAGCGATTATGCTGCAGCTTATCATTATCTTATTGTTTATCTGCATTATTTTATTCAATCGAGTGAGGGTGAACAAAGAGTAACTGAAAGCAGATGTAAATACTAAGGCTGAATTGTAACGTAATTTGAGCGGGAGTGAGGTGCGGAATTAACGGCTGTCGTTTAAGTTTGAAACGATTGATGGATATAAAAAAGCTCGCAATTAATGCGAGCTTTTATGCAAACTTGTGTTGGCAAATTAGCGCCATCACACTTGGTTGGATTAGATTAAGAAATCTTCCATAGAACGACCTTTGTTGATCTCGTTCTTAAATACGGTAGGCATACGGCCTTGGCCAGTCCATTGAACCATTTCACCGTCAACTTCAATTTGGTATTTGGCTGGACGAGGAGCGCGTTTCTTCGCAGCAGCTTTAACAGCTACGCCACCTAAGTCATCAATTGATAAACCAACGGCTTCCATTTGTTGACGGATTTCTTCAATCTTAGCATTACGAGCTGCCATGGCTTGTTCTTCTTCCTCAGCCATAGACTCGCGTTCTACTAAAATTTTATCTAATTTGTCGGCTAAATCACGTAACTCTTCAACGCTAAGTTCTTTTACTGCAGCTTTAAAACGACGGCCGTGAGTTAATATCTCTAAAAATTCGCTCATATCTATTTTCGTCCCACTCTATTTTTAATACAGGATAATGGTGAACAACACCTAAATGATAGAAACTAATATAGCTCGAATCAAATAAAATTATGCGTTTTAAGGAAATTAAATATTATTTATTTTTTGAACTTTTCTTATTCCCTCAAATAAGTGTCCAAAAAAGTGGCCGTTGCAGCGGATTAAAAAATACAAACAGGCGTTTGACTTTGGTTGACGTTAACGTTAACAGGACGTAAAGTTGCTCTATCCTGCATTGGTATTAACCAATGTTTTGTCCATGTACATGAAAGTGTAGGAAGGAAACCCTATGAAAGTATTGGTGCCCGTTAAGCGCGTTGTTGATGCCAATGTGAAGGTCAGGGTCAAAGCTGACAATACAAGTGTTGACACTGCAAACCTAAAAATGGCGTTGAACCCTTTTTGTGAAATCGCAGTAGAAGAAGCGGTTCGTTTAAAAGAAGCGGGTAGCGCTACTGAAGTGGTTGTTGTCAGTATTGGTAATAAAGCCGTGCAAGAACAACTGCGTACCGCGCTTGCATTAGGCGCAGATCGTGCAATTCATATCGATACTGAAGAAGAGCTCGTGCCAGTGTCTATCGCCAAATTGCTCAAAGCGGTACAAGACAAAGAACAAGCAGAGCTGGTGATTTTTGGTAAGCAATCCATCGATGGTGATAATAACCAAACTGGCCAAATGTTTGCCGCGTTAATGGATATGCCACAGGCGACCTTTGCTTCAGAAATCAAATTAGAAGCGAATACATTACAAGTCACCCGTGAAATTGACGGCGGCATGCAAACTCTTAAACTGCCTTTACCTGCTGTTGTGACCGCCGATTTACGTTTGAACGAACCCCGTTACGCTTCATTGCCTAACATAATGAAAGCTAAGCGTAAGCCATTAGAAGTATTTACTGTGGCAGACTTAGGCGTGACGTTAAAGAGTCACCAAACGATTGTGAAGGTCACTCCGCCAGCTGAACGTAAAGCGGGCATTATGGTAGCGTCGGTAGCTGAGCTAGTTGAAAAGTTAAAAAATGAAGCGAAGGTGATCTAAATGGCCATTTTAGTATTAGCTGAACATGATAATGCTGCACTGAAACTCGATACGGCAAAAATTGTTACCGCCGCCCGTGCCATAGGCGATGAAGTACATGTCTTAGTTGCGGGTCATCAATGTGGCGCGGTTGTCCAAGCCGCACAGGCACTACAAGGCGTTAGCCAAGTACTCGTTGCCGATGCCAGCGTGTATGAAGCGCATTTAGCGGAAAATTTTGCCAAATTGCTGGTGGACTTAGCGTCAAACTATGGTCACATTCTGGCCTCGGCTTCAAGTTTAGGTAAGGACACGCTTCCGCGCGTTGCAGCATTATTAGATGTCGCGCAAATCTCAGAAGTTATTACCGTCGTCAATGCCGATACCTTTGTGCGCCCTGTGTATGCGGGTAACGCCTTAGCGACAGTGCAAAGCCATGATGCCATTAAAGTGATAACAGTGCGCGCCAGTGCGTTTGACGCTGCGCCAGAAGGTAACAGTGCGGCTGTGACGACACTTGATAAAGTGTTTGAAGCGAGAACTCAGTTTGTTTCTCAATCGCTGACAGTTTCTGCCCGTCCAGAGTTAGGCAATGCTGGCATTATCGTATCTGGCGGCCGAGGCATGGGCAGTGGTGAAAACTTCGGCATGTTGGAGCAACTTGCTGATAAGCTCGGCGCAGCAGTTGGCGCATCACGCGCTGCAGTTGACGCAGGTTTTGTGCCTAACGATTTACAAGTGGGTCAAACCGGTAAAATCGTTGCGCCAAACTTGTATATTGCCGTCGGTATTTCTGGCGCGATTCAACATTTAGCCGGCATGAAAGACGCTAAAGTCATCGTTGCAATCAACAAAGATCCTGAAGCGCCGATTTTTCAAGTTGCCGATTATGGACTCGTTGCTGATCTGTTTGAGGCGGTTCCTGAGCTGATTACAAGTCTCAGTTGATTTTATCTGTGATCTAGGTCACATTAAGTGGCTTTGCGGTAGCATCTGCTAAGCCGCTTATGTTTTTATGTGCCTCACGCCCGTGCAAGGGCGTTCTTAGAAGTAGAGGCGCGCCAAATATTAGTAGTGATCAGTAGGGTGATTCCGTTGATCGATTGCGAAAGGATTTGGTGCCGAAGTGGTTCGATTTATCACGATCAACTGCTGGGGTTGTACCTAATAGGTGCAGCACTGCCATAGTATTTTCCGATATGGATATTGGGAATAGTTACTATGGAGCGCTACTGATAGGACAGGTGACCTTGGGTATCTATTGCCTTTTCCCACCAGTTCAGTCGCCCTCCATTCGTATTTAACGAAGATAATAATCAATGACTGTTATGAATTATGCCGATTCGGCACTTTCCTTGTTGCCGCCTGCGGTGGCTATCGTGTTGGCGATCTTGACTCGCCGTGTACTGCTTTCTTTGGGGTTAGGTATTTTAATTGGTGCTTTATTGCTCAATCAATTTTCACCTTTAGCAACGGGTGAGTTTGTATTTAATGGCGTTAAAGGGCTTTTTTGGACTGATAAAGGTCTAAATTCGTGGAACTTATATATTCTCGGTTTCTTAATTGTACTGGGAATGATCACAGCGTTAATTACCGTAAGTGGCAGCGCGCGGGCTTTTGCCGATTGGGCTCGTTTACATATACGTAATAAACGTGATGCTAAACTATTGACCATGTTTTTAGGTTGCGTAGTTTTTATTGATGATTATTTCAATAGTTTAGTTGTTGGTTCGGTCGCTCGACCTGTTACCGATCGTTATTATGTTTCCCGCGCTAAGTTAGCTTATTTATTAGATTCTACTGCGGCGCCTGTGTGCGTTATTTCTCCAGTTTCGAGCTGGGGTGCTTATATTATCGCACTCATTGGCGGGATATTAACTGCCCATGGTTTTGCTGATACGGGTCATTTGAGTATTTTTATTCAAATGATCCCGATGAACTTTTACGCAATCTTCTCCTTGTTATTATTACTTTTTGTTGTCTTTATGGGATTAGATGTTGGGCCAATGCGTGAGCATGAGCTCAATGCCCAACGTGGTAATTTATACGATGAGTCTAAAGGATTACCGCCTGGGGCGAACGCGGATTTACCTGAAGCCGAAACCGGTAAGATTTTAGGTCTATTTCTGCCGATTACCGTGTTGGTATTTGCAACCCTCTATTTTATGATTAACAGTGGCGCTCAAGTACTCGCGGCGGAAGGGATTGAATTTAATATTATTTCTGCTTTTGAGAAAACCGATGTCAGTTCATCACTTTTCTTTGGTGCATTAATTGGTCTAGCGGTTTCGCTGATATTGAATTTAGTGCAAGGCGTTGAGAAATTGATGATAGTCAAAGGTATAGTGCAGGGCGCTCGCTCTATGCTGCCGGCGATTTACATCCTGTTATTTGCTTGGACAATCGCAGGTGTGATTGGTCAACTCGAAACCGGTAAGTTTATGGCTAGTTTAGCAACAGGAAATATTCCGTTCGCATTTTTACCCGCCTTAATGTTTGTGCTAGCAGGTATTACCGCGTTCTCAACTGGTACTAGCTGGGGTACGTTCGGGATCATGTTGCCGATTGCTGCTGATATGGCGATGGGAAGTCACACTGGCATGATGCTACCTATGCTTGCCTCTGTGCTGGCGGGGGCTGTATTTGGCGATCACTGTTCACCAATTTCCGACACGACTATCTTGTCGTCTACGGGCGCCAGTTGCCACCACATCGACCATGTGGTGACTCAGCTACCTTATGCACTCATTGCGGCGTTTATTAGCTTAGTGGGTTATGTGGCACTTGGATTTACCGAGTCTGTTGTCGCGGGTTTAGTGGCTTGTAGTGTGGCATTTGTAATTAGTATTATCGTACTTAAAATCAAATCTAAAGGCACAATTAGCTAGACGTTAATTGAAACCTTTCACTGCAAACGTTCACGACAAATAAGTCAAAATAAATCAGCCAGCATTATGCTGGCTGATTTTTTTGGTTAAGGCTGAGTTTGTTTTTATCTCTAGCTTATCGCATTAAGGCTATCAACTCTTAGCTTAGCGTGCTTGATCTAGACCGCGGCGTTTAAGTAAGCCTTCTGTGGTTGGCTCTTGTCCGCGGAAGTTTTTGTAGGCGTCCATTGGCGCTATGCTATTACCCACTTCACGGATCGTTTTGCGGTACTTCATGCCGATTTCACGATTGAGCCCGCCTTGGGTTTGTACATAGGCAAACGCATCCGCCGCTAAAATCTCACTCCACATATAAGCGTAATAACTTGCCGAGTAACCGCCGGGGAAGGCGTGGGCAAAATAGGTCGACTTATAACGCGGAGGTACGGCACTGATGTTTAAGCCGTGCTTTTTCAAAGCATTGGCTTCAAATGTTGGTACATCTTGCAGCGGGGTATCTGGGCTTAATGAATGCCATTCCATGTCTACTAATGCAGCGGCCATGTATTCCAGAGTGTCAAAGCCTTGGTTGAAGCTGCCAGATTTCAGCAGTTTTTGCAGCAGTTCATCGGGAATGGGTTTGCCTGTTTCATAGTGTTTCGCGTAGTTCGCTAACACTTTTGGATGGGCGGCCCAATCTTCTTCAAACGTCGATGGAAATTCGACAAAGTCGCGTGAAACCGAGGTGCCCGCCAGACTTGGATAAGTCACTTTAGAGAACATGCCGTGGGTGCCGTGACCCATTTCATGGAACATAGTAGTGACTTCGTTATAGCTGACGAAGGTGGGTTGACCTTCGGGCGCTTTCTTTATGTTCATCACGTTGACGACCACAGGTTTAGTGCCTTCGAGGAAGGATTGACCGACGAACGAACTCATCCAAGCGCCACCACGTTTACCTTCACGGGCAAAATAGTCGGCGTAGAAAATGGCCATGCTTGAGCCATCGGCATCAAACATTTCGTAGGCTTTCACATCGGGATGGTAAACCGGTAAATCTGGGCGTGGTTTTAAGGTGACGCCATAGAGTTCTTTGAGTGTGTAGAATACGCCGTCTTCGAGCACACGATTAAACTCGAAGTATGGGCGAATGCTATTGGCATCGAGGGCGTATTTTTCTTGGCGAACTTTTTCTGCGTAAAACTCCCAGTCCCACGGTGCCAGTTCAAATTTCCCACCGGTTTTAGTGATCATCGCTTGAATGTCGGCCGCTTCTTTCTCTGTGTTAGCAACTACCGCAGGCACCATTGAGCCAAACATGCTGTAAACCGCTTCGGGTGTTTTGGCCATTTGCGGTGCTAATCGATAACTTGCCCAGTTTTCATAGCCTAATAGTGTTGCGCGCTCGGCTCTGAGTTTCGCTAAACGAGATACGAGTGACGCAGTTTCGTTTTCACCAGTTAAGCCACGGTTCGCTGAGACTTCCCAAATACGCTGGCGTAGCTCACGGTTTTCCAGTGATGCCAACACAGGTTGGCGAGTGGTGTTGGTGATGTTAATCAGATACTTGCCATCGTGACCGGCCGCTTTGGCATCGTTCGCGGCTGAAGTGATTTCACCGTCGGTTAACCCAGCAAGTTCACTTTTTGAATCCACCACAACGGCGATTTCTTTGGTTAAGCGTAATAAACGCTGAGAGAACTCATTCGTTAGTGTTGATTGTTCTTCATTTAACGCGCGGATTTTAACTTTTTGTTCATCGGTAAGTTTAGCCCCAGCCATGATAAAGCGTTGGTGATATACCTCAACCAAACGTACTGCTTCTGGGGTTAATCCTAAGTTGGTGCGGTCGTTATAGATGGCTTCGATACGGGAAAATAGCGCTGGGTTTAAGTTGATATTATCTGAGTGGGCCGCCATTTTTGGCGCCATTTCCCCTTGGATTTTACGCAGTTCTGGATTGCTATTCGACCCTGCTAAATTATAAAACACGCTTGATGCACGGTTGAGTAGGGCGCCGCTTTTCTCCATAGCCACAATCGTATTATCGAAGGTTGCTGCTGCCGGATTATTGGCTATTGCGAGAATTTCTTGATACTGCTCTGCCATGCCTTGCTCTAAGGCTGGCGAGAAGTGCTCATTCTTTATGAGGCTAAAATCGGGTGCTTGATATTGCAGGTTACTGGCTTGGAACAGCGGGTTTTGGGTTGGTACCGAGATAACGTTAGGTGCTTTAGTTTCTGTGCTGCTGCAACCTGCCATGAATCCGGCGGTGAGAGTGGCGCCGATGGCGATGGCAATAAAACTTTTACGCATAATTGAGTGACTTCCTTTGAATTGTTGTTTTTTTAGGACTGTAACGTTAGTAACTTAAATAGGACTGAAAATGGCTTGTTATCGGGAATGTCTAAGTAAAAAAGGAGCCTCACATTAGCGAGACTCCTTTGGCTATTTCCTTGCAGGGAAAATAGGTACCGCTTTTTACTTACTTCTTAATCACGCGATGATGAGATGATTAATTAGCGAGTAAACTTGTGGTATTTATCAATACCAGAACTTCTACCTGTGTCATGACATACTGCACAGGATTCAGAGGTCGGTTGTTTAAACCAGTCAGCAACCTTTGGTATGCTGATTTCACCACCGTTGCTTGCCATATGCGCCTTAGCTGAATCGCTAGTGTGGCAGGCATAACAGTTAGCGGTGACTGGACTTGTCATTTTGCTACCTGGTTCAGCGATGTATTGATTTGGCACTTTGCTTAAATCAATCGCTTTTTCATGACAGGCAACGCAGCTAGTAGAGGCTTCAATCGCGCCTGCACCGTTAGCGGTTTGCGCTTGAGTTCCATCAGCTTTAACTTCACCGACTTTAGCGCCATTACCCCAGTGCCAGCTGTGCACCATAGGACCAAAACCTGCGCCTAAGGCTGCTGAAGTACGTTCCATGCCGTTGTCATGGCAGGCGATACAAGCTTTACCACCTTCATCGAAGGCACCATTTTTGTGGAACGCAGTGGCATCGTTGTGACAAGTAGTACAGCTGTTAGTACTCGCTATCTCACGACGTTCGAAGCCAGAGACCTTTTGAGTGGTGACAGGGTTAACGACATCTGAGTAAGCCGTAAAGGATATGCCCATAGAACCATCATAACCTGTCGCTCTTAGGTTGCCATTACTTTGGTAGCGTTGCTTACCATCATATTCCATCCAACCAGCGGTACTGAATGTCACGCGGGCAGAATAAACATAGTTAGCATTCACTGCGCTGATATCTGTCAGTAAATGACAGATATTTTTAGTGCCGTCAGTGTTGTAACCATAGTAGTAGTTAGTACGGTTACCTGGGCGACCCACTAAGCTGCCATTTTCATAGGAATGTAAATAAGCGCCCGCATAAACTACGGGTTTCTTAGCGTCATATACTAGCGGGCTAGAATAGTTAAAGTTGTCTTTAATGCTAAAGACGTTACCATCGGTGTCTTTCACTGTCAGCGTTGTACACCAGCCTGGGGCGGTTACTGCAGCCGCAGCACCTGTCGGCGCATAGTGGTCTGTCTTGGTAGAAATATCATCTACTTTAACAGGTGTTGATAGACTCAATTTATACTTAGCGCGAATCGCTTGGCGTTCGGTTATACCCGCTTTGCTTTCGTGCATAATGCGCAGATCCGCACCATTACTTGGGATAATAGCCCCTGGTACGCCACCACTGTCATGGCAATCAATACAACCTGGTCCAGCTACGTTGATGTTTTTAGGTGCTTCAACGTGACAAGATGTACAGTTTTGTACTGAAAAGTCTTTAGTAAAATCTTGGTGATTGATATGACCAATTTTAGATAGGGTGTTTGTCGCATAGCCACCCGTAGAGAAACCTTCAGCATTGACAACTGCGCGGCTGACTGAGCCGTGACACACTAAACAGCCTTCCACGAAAGTGACTTCGCTGTCCATGCCGGTAGCGACATAGCTTGCATGACGACGAGGGCTTGTTGAATAGTCGATATGGCAAGAGTAACAACTATCAGTTGTGGTTGAATGGGTGCCTTCAGGTTTGTTAACGACCAGAGGTTTAGAGGTCGCAATACCATTATTACCACCGACACGTAACCAAACGATACCTTCAGTACTTGGATTAACCCCTTTCATTGGTACTTTAAATTGGTAATGACCATCAGCTAAAGCGGTCAATTCAGCGCCGACGGTTGCTTGAGTTGCTTCACCGCCAATATGGACATTATCTGCAACACCATTTTTATCAGCTTCGGTGCGGTTAGTGATGAAGCCTTTATCTGTTAGTGCAGCCACTTTGGCTTGAGCATTTAACAGTCCGTTGATTAGGTTATTGTTTTCATCTGTAATTTCAAATTCGTAAGTGATACTGCCTTCGCCAAAGCTATAGTTGATCACTTTGACGTTAGTCATAGTAGAACTGGTGACTGGGGGCGGTGTTCCAGGCTCACCGGGTGTTCCTGGTTCACCAGGTGTTCCAGGGATACCGGGCGTTCCTGGTGCTCCATCTACACCATCTTTACCATCATCGCCACAGCCAACAAGGGCGCCAGTTAGTGCTAAGGCAACTAAATATGCCAGTTTTCTAGAGGTGAAAATTCTCATCATAATCTCCATTTGATCCAATATGCGAATAAAGGACGGAGTGGAGCACTAAAGTTTGCAGGGTAGATTAGTGCTTTGACCGTTGGTCTCAATTTGCAAGCTATCGAATACTTTTCTTTTTTTAATTGAGCACGTTTTGTCTCGAATGAAATATTACTGTTAACGCTATGTTTATTTTTTGAGCGCAAGCCCATTTATACCTATTACTTTGGAGGTAGATCGCACTTTTTAAATTTAACTTTTACTAATTTTTCCTTATGAAACAACATTTAAGTTTCAGTTAAGCTTTCATTAACAATTGAACGGCATCGGGACGTTTTTTATGTTTTTTGCAGGGAAGAGTATTAAATGAAGTGGACTAGAAATATTTCAGGAGGCGATTGGGGATTAAAATGATTGATAAGTTGGTGTCATTGCAGAATTTCATGATAAAAGCTTAGCGGCTGCTAGTGTTCTGATGTGAAGCGCAATGTTAGACTAGCGCTCAATTTGGCTCTGGTAGCAGACGCGTAAGCGCTAACGTTTTTAAAGGGTATAAGTCTTGGCTCAATTGTATTTTTATTATTCGTCTATGAACGCGGGTAAATCCACTTCCCTATTACAGTCATCCTATAACTACCGTGAACGCGGTATGAATACTTTGGTCATGACAGCTTCCATAGATGACAGGTATGGCAAAGGTAAAGTGGCCTCGCGTATTGGCATTGAAACCGAAGCACAGGTATTTAGTAGCCAAGATGATTTAACTCAAATGATTAGCGATGTGCATCAAGCTACGCCATTAAGTTGTGTGCTGGTGGATGAGTGTCAGTTTTTGAGTAAAGAACAGGTTAAGCAACTGACGCATGTGGTCGATAATATTGATATTCCTGTACTCTGTTATGGCCTAAGAACGGACTTTCAAGGCGAACTTTTTAGCGGCAGTCATTATTTATTAGCTTGGGCCGATAAATTAGTTGAGTTGAAGACTATTTGTCATTGTGGCCGTAAGGCTAACATGGTGGTGCGTCTTGATGGTGAAGGCAAGGTGATGCGCGAGGGTGAGCAAGTGGCGATTGGCGGTAATGAAAGTTACGAGTCTGTCTGTCGCAAGCATTTTCGTGAATTTATCTGGGATGCGCATGAATATGTGGGATGAGGCTTCGTTAATCACGTGTGATTATTGAGCGACTCATTCTTTTTATGCGACTTAAATTAGCTCGTTTTGTTTTTAAGTCATACTGTCTGTTGCCTTAATCGCTGAAAATACCTTGATATCAACAAATTAATATTTGGCAAAATGTACTATCAGCTTAACATTAGTATTGATTAGTGGCGGTTGTGGGTCACAGGCACCCTTCTTTACAGTGAAGTTAGGTTTGATAAAGTGTGGAACATAATGGGTACTAAGACTAATTAATAGAGCCGGATAATGGCTAGATGAGTTTGATATCTTGCTTTACTGAGTGGCAACGGATTTGCTGAGTTGCATGAAAGATGAATATTTTAGTGTTTTTTTGGAGCTGTTTTGCCTAATTCCACATCAGAGATGAAGTTCGAAAATTATCGTCCTCGTCCACCACAACCTGAGCCTAAAGCTAAGGTTAAGCCGCCGCGTAAAGCCAGATCAAAGGGCAGGGTCTGGTTCTTATTTTTCATTCTGATTTGCTGCGCTGCATTGCTGATTGGACTTGAGGTTAAAACTTCGTTTTACCAAGCAAAATTCATCAATCAATATGCTAAGACGCTCACCTATGAATTAGAAAGCTCACCGAGCCAAGCGGTTATTTATCCTAGTTATGGTCCTTTTGATGAGCGCCATGGCTACAGTAAGTTACCTCAATATATTGATAGGTTATTGCAACGGAATTTTCAGGTTACTCAACAAGTGGCGTTTTCGCCAGCGTTGCAGGAATACGCTCAACTTGGATTTTTTCCGCCTTACCATGAAAAGGCTCAATCTGGGTTGACGCTGCTCGATTGCCGCAATACTGATTTATACGAATTTGCCTATCCTAAACGGGTTTATCAGGACGACGATAAGATCCCCAATGAAATCGTTAATACTTTACTGTTTATTGAAAACCGCGAGTTATGGACGACGGAAGAGAAACTCAATCCTGTGATCGACTGGCCACGTTTTGTGGTGGCAGGTATGAGTCAAATTGCTGAAATGGTTGGTATGAATGTCTCTACCGCGGGTGGCAGTACACTCGCGACTCAGATTGAGAAATTCCGCCATTCTTCCCAAGGTTTAACCTTGAGCATTAAGGATAAGTTACTGCAAATTGGCTCGGCCAGTGTGCGCGTGTACCAACAAGGTGAAAACACTGAACCTGCTCGTAAGCGCATCGTTCAAGATTATCTGAATACCGTGCCATTATCTTCGGCGCCAAATCATGGTGAAGTTCATGGTATTGGTGATGGATTGTGGGCGTGGTTTGGTACCGATTTCGATACTGCAAATAAGCTGTTAGCATCGCCGCAGATCAAAGGTAATGCCACCAAGCGCGGACAAGTATTCCGGCAAGTAGTTGCCTTGATGATCGCCCAACGTCGTCCGTCCTACTATCTATTACAAGGTCATGAAGATCTTGAAAACTTAGTCGATAGCCATATCCGTTTACTCGGCCAGTATTATTTGATTGATCGTGGTCTACGTGATGCTGCACTCGCGCAGAAATTGCAGTTTAAGGTCGCCAAGCCGCAGCGTAATACCCAATCTGGCGCAGATAAGGGCGTGAACACAGTTCGCATTCGCACCGCAGGCATGTTAAATGTGGGGCTGTATGATTTAGACAGGCTCGATTTGACGGTCAATAGTAGCTTACACAGTGACTTACAGCAGAAAGTCAGTCACTACTTACGCAGTCTGGCGCAAGTGCCTACCGCGGAGAAAGTGGGTCTGCTTGGCGAACGGTTACTCGACCCAAGTCAACTGCAAAACGTACTGTATAGCTTTACGCTTTATGAGCGCACTGAGACCGCCAACCGAGTTAGAGTGCAGACGGATAGCACCGATCAGCCTTTTGATATTAACGAGGGCAGTAAGTTGGAATTGGGCTCAACCGCTAAATTGCGGGTGATGGCGACCTACTTAGAAATCATTGCCGAGATCCACGACAAGTATTCCAAGAAACATGGGATTGAATTGGAATCCATCATTATCGAACCTAGGGATCATTTAACCCGTTGGGCGATTGATTACTTGATTTTGAATCCCGACAGACGTTTAGACCGCATGTTAGATGCGGCGTTACAGCGAGAATATTCGGCCTCAACCAGTGAACAATTTTTTACCGGTGGTGGGTTGCATGTGTTTAATAACTTTAAAAAAACAGAAGATTTAAAAACGCCAACACTTTACCAAGCCCTGCAGGATTCGGTTAACTTGCCGTTTGTGCGCCTTATGCGCGATATTGTGAATTACAGCAGTAGTATGCAAAACGAGGGCAATATGGCCCAGTTGCTGCGTAATGATAAAGATCCGCGCCGTGACGAATATCTGCGGGTATTTGCTGATAGAGAAGGTAATACCTTCGTTACGAAGTTTTATCGTAAGTACAAAAAAGTGGCTGCGAATGAGCGTTTCGACATGTTTTTTGACGGTTTGTCCCAGTCGGAGCAGCAGTTGACGGCGGCGTATCGCTATTTACTGCCCGATGAACCTATGGCGGCATTTAAGGCTTTCTTGAAGCAAAGATTGCCACAGGTAAGCTATACCGATGGTCGTATTAAGAGCTTATACAACAAGTACGGTCCGGATAAATATAATTTGCCAGATCAAGGCTATATCGCACGGGTGCATCCCTTGGAATTGTGGGTGCTGGATTATCTTAATCATAATCCTGATGCCAACTTGAACGATGTTAAGCAGGCGAGTGAAGCACAACGTCAAGAGGTTTACCGTTGGTTGTTTAGGACGCGGCATAAAAACGCCCGTGACGTACGAGTGCAAGTGATGCTTGAAGTTGAAGCCTTCCTTGACATACATCAACGTTGGGCGCGTTTAGGTTATCCCTTTGATTCTATGGTGCCATCCTTAGGCTCAGCACTGGGTAGCTCGGGTGACCGACCCGCAGCCTTAGCCGAGCTGATGGGCATTATTCAAAACGACGGCTATCGTTTGCCCACAGTGCGTATCAATCAGCTGCATTTCGCCGCAGATACGCCCTATGAAGTGAGATTGCAGAATCAGAACACCCAAGGTGAGCGGGTAATGCGCCATGAAGTAGCACAAGCCTTAAAAGCAGCGCTGGCGAACGTAGTGCAAAACGGCACCGCACGTCGTTTAAAGGGCATTTTTACCGATGAAAAAGGTGGCATGTTAGCCATAGGCGGGAAAACCGGCACCGGTGATAACCGTATTGTGACTCAGATGCAGCAAGGTAAAAAAGTGGCGACTACGGCGATGAACCGCACTGCGACCTTCGTGTTTTATCTAGGTGACAAATACTTCGGTACTTTGACCGCCTTCGTGCCAGGCAGTAAATCCGATGATTTTAGTTTTACTTCGGCGCTGCCATTGCAGGTGATGAAGGGCATGATGCCTATTTTAGCTCCCTATGTACAAACCGAGCAGGGCATGTGTGTGGTGAACGAATAAAGGCATGAATTAATAAGTGCCACGCCAACGACAAAGAGTGTTCCAGATGAACACTCTTTGTCGTTTTAAGGCTTAAATTCTCTATCGATTGAGTTTATTGCTGTGGTTAACATGGTTTAGTTAAAGCACTGTGATAAAAGTGCAGCGATTAAGATTACTGCGGCGATAACTGGTAAATTTTTGATTTAGCTTCATCGGTTACGAGATAAATCAGTCCATCTGGCCCTTGCACGACTGAGCGCAATCTTTGCCCTAATTCAGTTTTCAGTAGCCGCTCTTCTTTAATAATCTTGTCGCCATCAAGTACTAAACGCACCAGTGTTTTTCCCTTTAGGCTGGCGAGTAACAGATTATTTCGCCACTGTGGAAATTTATCACCTGTGTAAAACATAAAGCCCGCCGTGGCAATCGAGGGAACCCATTTGTAGACGGGTTGATCCATTCCCACCTTATGGGTGCCTTCGCCGATGTTGCCGCCACCATAATTCTCACCATAGGTAATCACTGGCCAGCCATAGTTTTTAGCCGCTTGGTCGATATTGAGTTCATCGCCGCCTTGGGGCCCATGTTCGCCCGTCCACAATACTTTGCTGATGGGATTGATCGCCGCGCCCTGCATATTGCGGTGACCAATAGACCAGATCTCGGGTAAGGCGCCAGCCGTATTGACGAAGGGGTTATCCTTAGGCACTGAGCCATCGGCATGAATACGCACCACTTTGCCTAAATGATTGTCCAATGTTTGTGCGCTATCTTTTTCACTATAGCGATCGCCGAGTGTGATAAACAGTGTGCCGTCAGGCGCCCACACTAAACGAGATCCAAAATGGTGACCGCTGTTGATTTTGGGGTGCTGACTAAAAACGCGGGTGAGATTTTCAAGCTTGTTACCATTGAGAGTGGCAAAACTGACCGCTGTGCTATTGAGCTCGCTTGCATCACCTTCAGCGGGTTCTGAATAACTGAAATAGATTTTTTTGCTGCTAGCAAAATCTGGCGCAAGCACGACATCAAGTAAACCACCTTGACCTTTGGCATACATAGGCGGTAAACCCGTTAAGGGTTCACCCACTTTGCCTGCGGTGCTGACAATGCGCATTCTGCCAGCGCGTTCAGTCACGAGCATGCTGCCGTCGGGTAAAAATGCCATGCCCCAGACATTTTCTAACCCTTGGGCTATGGTTTTTACCTGAATATTACCCGTTTCCGTTTTGACGCTAATGGTCGCTGCGCTAGCGGTTTCGGTGTAAATAGCCGGTGAGCATGCAATAAGACACAGGGCAAGATTTAAGGTGCTGAGCTTCAAGGTCTTTGGCATTAATTTACTCAGTCTCAAGGTACTCAGCTTCAAGGTCATCAGTTTCATCGCTATCCTTAATCACACTGTTCTCCTATAGGATGGATCAGAGTAACAAGTCAGTCACATAAGGGCAATTTATCGGTGAGACCTTGTATCGAAAACTCGCCTGTCCAGCTGTTATGAGCTTAAGCTTCACAAATCAAAAGTCTAACGTATGAAAACTAACGCATGAAAAACTAGCGCATGAAAAAGCCTAAGGCCATCGCTAAACCGACGATCACAATAAAGCCGCGTAGCAAGGGCTGTGAAATACGGTAGGCCAGCGCCGCCCCCACATAACCACCGACAATCGCCATAACGGCAAGCAGCAACAGATATTGCCCATCGATCACATTGCCCGCGGCATAAACCACAACGGCGATGGCGGTGAGCAGGGCTGAAATCAGATTTTTAAGTCCGTTCATCCCATGTAGATTGGTTTGCCCCATCAGGCCAAAACTTGCGAGTAGTATGATGCCTAAGCCACCATTAAAATAACCGCCATAGATACACACAGCCGACAGCATTATCAGTGCCGTTATCGGACTTAACATTGGCGTAGAGGTGTTTTCGCCTTGCTCAGCGATTCTTCGTTTGAGCAACCAAGGGCCAACAATAAAGGCCGCGGTGGCCAGTAGAATCAGCCAAGGGATCAGCTTTGCGAAGACTTGCTCGCTGGTGGTCAGCAAAATACCCGCGCCAATACTGCCGCCAATTAAAGCAATTAAGATCAGATTCTTAAGGCTAAGACTCGCCGGATATTCGATATCCTTTCTAAAACGCCATGCGCTGGCGATATAACCGGGCAGCAGCGCGGCTGTCCCCGTGGCATTCGCCGCAATCGGTGGAACCCCGACAAACACTAACGCTAAAAGGGTAATAAAACTGCCACCACCGGCAACTGCATTGAGCATGCCGCCTAAAAAGCCTGCGAGTGCAATAATAAGCCAGTCCATAGATACCGCTCCTTTGGACAATGAGAGAGATAAACAGAGCGCTAAAAATGTGTCTGTTATTATGAGTCAATCTAAGCACTCACCCTAACAGGATGATTTCGATATTGAAAGTCGCGTAATGATTCGTTACATATCGCCATTCGTGAAGGTGAAGATATAGGATGAGTGAGCAGGCTTTTACTTGCTTAGTGCTAGGGGACTTGATCCCAAATACCAGACATAAAAATAACCGCTGCTATGGCTTCACTTTGCTCGGTAAAAACATCTTCTCCCCAACAGTTTTGTCCACGTTCTTGGTAATAAACATGAAAGGTACTGAGCATAGGTGTTCGAATGCAATACCAACCATCGAAGGTATTCTTAGCAAAATGCACCCAATGCTGCGCATCAGCAGTTTGGATTTGCTGAATGAGTAATTCATTTTGCGATAGCAAAGCCACAAGCTCATTCGGGGTGGTTATTTGATGCTCGGCTTTTATAGCCTCGAGAAGATTTTTAAGTTTTATCATGGGATCCTTTTCATTCATCGAGAGTATCTACATCACTTTTAACGAATGGCCGCGGAGATGGAGGATTGGATTAATGCTTCAAAAATATCTGTTTGCCCGGCAGGAATAAGCTGCCTGTGAATTTCGCGGCGTTTCGCACTGTCGAATAAACGCTCCGCAACCCAACCGGTTAAATAGAGTGAGGAAAGGCAGCCACCCGCAGTGGCAATATTGCCATTAATCACGAGGGCGCAGTCTTCTACATCGACGCCCATGGCAACTAGGGCAGGTTTTGCATCGGGGTGAGTCGTTGCTGAAAGATTGTCGAGTAGCCCTAATTTGGCAAAGAAGAATGACCCAGCGCAGATACTGCCAAGCAATTGTCGTGTGGGATCTAATTTAAGGGCGGACATAAACTCAGTATCAGCAAGTGCCGCAGGTACGCCTTTGTAACCACTGCTGAATAATACCACGTCGGCATCAGCGACTTCGGCCACATGACCATCGGTTGCAACCGTCATCCCCAAGCTTGATATGTGGCTAGGTTTGGTCCCGAGTACTTTTACTGTCCAATCGGTTTTTGTACGGCCGAGAATATCGCGCATTAAGAAGAAATCGATATCGGTAAATTCATCAAATATCACAATCGCAATCTGGTACATAAGCTTTCCTCTGGCTTGTATTGTGGATGACTTAAGGCTTGAATACGCTCAACCTTAAGCCTTGGGTCCTCAATATTAATAGAATCATAATTTTATTGGTTATCCATTTTTTATGAAAATTTGGTTAATCAAAATCTTAACCAGCACTAAACGATGGCAGTCGCTTGGCGAAAATAGCATGGGCATCAAAATCTTGGCTTTGCATTCTGGTTAATGTGTTGGTTAACACCTCATCAGCAGCATCTTCAATCCGCTGTATCCCTAACGTTGCAACATAATCACTAAATGATGTGGATACTTGTTCAAACAAAGCTGTGATCTCGCCAAAGGCTGGATGACTGAATTGTGGGTTAGGCAAACCCCTAAGGGATCGCAGTTTCAGCAGCATTAACGCTGTCAATGGTAAATATGTGTGCGGTCCACCATTGAACTCAAAAAAGCACTTTTTATCCCCAATAACTGCTTGTTCTACCTGATGATCACACAGGGTTTGCAGCATAGTGCTGATGAATTCGATATCCTGTGTGTCCCAGTTATCTAAAAATGGCGCATAGGGGAAAGGAGCCGTTTTTCGCAGTGTCACTTGCACTTCCGTGGCAAAAGGCGGCTCAATAACGCCCAAATAGCGCCCATACAGCAGCACCAAAAAATCGCCTATAAAACTGTGGGAGCGAATTATCCAGCCTGAGCGCCAAGCCATTGCGTTGGCATAATACAGCTCGTCGGCCTCAGTCTTAAGCCCTGAAAAAAGCATCAGCACCAGCCTGAATACATGGGTTGTATCCCAACTAGCATTAGTAAAACCACCGGTGTTTTCAACCGCAGTGCAGTATTTGTAATAGTCTATGGCGGTATCAAAATAGCCGTAAGCGAGCGAATGCAGCAGCGGTGCCGCCTCGAGCTTGCCTGATTCAATATACGTAAGTTGTGCCGCAAGATTCCAATGGCATTCAGGTACTGCGAACTCAGATCCAAATAACTCCCACTGGCGAAAATCATCAGGGTAATCAATATATGCTTTTAATCTCTCGAATTTTTCCGCTATCCCAGTATCAATATAACCAGTCAACAAATACTGGTTGTATTCAAACACGTTTTTTGGATAATCGCGCATCAGCTTGCGGCTTCGGCTGCGTTTATTGAGAAACTTATCTAACATTCTGTGTATCCTTTTTACTTAGCTGGCGTCAAGTTTACCGTAACGGCGCTAAATATGACTATCTGTAGCATTTTTGAAGCAAGCATTAAGCGACTCCGTTGTAGCGATGGTGAACACACATTCGCCAGCAAAGAACCTTACTAACATATGGTGTTATCAGTTTAATGCGCGACATTGTTCATTATTGAATATGCTGGGATGGGGAGTAAACCGCACTCTTGCGTTGGCGACCATCGGAAAAAGGGACTTTTTCGTTGAGCCCCCAAGGATGGGTTTACGGCGTGTCGCCAGAGCATTAGTGCTGTTTATGGCGATAAGCTCTCAAAAAGTACCTAGACTGCAAAAGCTCACAAAAAAACAAGGTTTGTAGTGAACAAGCTGGTGGTGAATTTTACTCATGGTTCCCCGTTTTCGCGGGGATGACAAAAGCAACAAGGCCCAGAATCATTTTCTGGGCCTTGTTGGTATCGTAAAACGTCGGTTAACGCTCAAAACTCTTTAGGCTAAAGCTTTCAAACTAACTTGAGTTTCAACCTTAGCCGCTATACGTTACTTGCGCATTTTAGAGAACGCTTAAAACACCATTTCTGGTACATGCTCTGGCACGATTAATTTGCCGGCGGTTTTGCTGACGATTTCTTCGACGCTGACGCCTGGCGCGCGCTCTAACAAATGAAATGCGCCATCTTTGATTTCGATAAAGGCTAAATCTGTGACGACGCGTTTAATGCAGCCGTAACCGGTTAGTGGCAATTCGCACACGGGTAGCAGCTTAGAATTGCCGTATTTATCGGCGTGCATCATAGTCACGATAATGTTTTCGGCGCCCGCGACTAAATCCATCGCGCCGCCCATGCCTTTGATGAGTTTGCCGGGGATCATCCATGAGGCGATAGAGCCATTCACATCGACTTCAAAGGCGCCGAGTACGGTTAAATCCACATGGCCGCCACGGATCATGGCAAAGCTTTCCGCCGATGAAAAAAATGAAGCACCTTTCACTGCGGTAACGGTTTGTTTACCCGCGTTGATTAAATCGGGATCTATGGTGTCTTCGGTAGGGAATTCGCCCATGCCAAGTAGACCATTTTCCGATTGCAGCATGACTTCCATGCCGCTCGGAATATAGTTAGCGACCAGTGTGGGAATGCCGATGCCAAGGTTGACGTAGTAGCCGTCTTTTAATTCTTTGGCGACGCGCTGAGCCAGTTGTTCTCTTGATAATGCCATGATATCTATCCTTTCTATTTGGCTTTGACGCTTTGGTCTTTACTCTTAGGTTTTTACCCTTAGTTTTTACTTTAGGGAGCTAAGTGCCAATTGCGTTAACTGTGTTTCAAGGTTTTGCCAGCGCCTTTTATTTCGCGGCTTTTACCGTGCGCTGCTCGATACGTTTCTCGAACGTGCCTTGAATAACGCGGTCAACATAGATGCCCGGCGTGTGGATATGATCTGGGTCTAGCTCGCCCGGCTCAACAATAAACTCGGCTTCAACCACAGTGATTTTGCCCGCGGCCGCCATCATAGGGTTAAAGTTGGCTGCGGTTTTACGGAACACCAAATTACCCATGGTATCGGCTTTCCATGCGCGCACTAAGGCAAAATCTGCGGTCAGCGATTCTTCTAACACGTAATGGCGACCTTTGATTTCGCGGGTTTCTTTGCCATCAGCGACTGGCGTGCCGAAGCCTGTAGCGGTGAAAAATGCCGGAATACCTGCGCCGCCTGCGCGGATCTTTTCCGCCAGCGTGCCTTGGGGCGTTAAAATCACGTTCAGTTCGCCAGAGAGCATTTGCTGTTCAAAGGTGGCATTTTCACCCACGTAAGAGGCGATCATAGTGGCGATTTGGCGATGTTTTAACAGTAAGCCAAGGCCGAAATCGTCAACGCCAGCGTTATTTGATATCGCCGTTAAGCCGTTAACGCCCATCTTAACCATTTGATTGATTAAGCCTTCTGGAATGCCGCATAGGCCAAAGCCGCCGACCATAATGGTCATGTCGTCCGATAAGCCTGCTAACGCTTCTTCATAGCTGCTGACGACTTTATTGAGTCCTGCCATTGTGATGTCCTTTTATGCTTTAGAAAACGCGCGGGAAATAACGCGCGTTTTTAATAACGGTTGTTGGTGTCGTTAATGGTTTTTGTTTTATTTTGCTAACAGGGCAGTGGCCACTTTCGAACCGTTGTTGCGATTCAACTGTGTGCTGATCGCTTGCCCAGCTAACGCGAGTTTTTGTAAATCGATACCCGTTTCGAATCCCATGCCGTGCAGCATATACACTAAGTCTTCGGTGGCAAGATTGCCCGATGCGCCTTTGGCATAGGGGCAACCACCAAGACCCGCAACCGAGGAGTCAAACACCCGCACACCTAAGTCTAAGCAGGCTAAAATGTTGGCTAATGCTTGGCCATAGGTGTCGTGAAAGTGTAGCGCCAGTTTTTCGACTGGGACGCGCTCAGCCACAGTTTGCAGCATTCTACGGGCTTTTTGCGGCGTGCCTACACCTATGGTGTCGCCAAGCGATATTTCGTAACAGCCCATTTTGTAAAGGATTTCAGACACACGGGCCACTTCACTGACCGCTATCTCACCTTCATAGGGGCAGCCGAGCACACAGGACACATAGCCACGCACTGGGATATTGTGTTTTTTTGCTAATTTCATCAAAGGGATAAAGCGTTCAATCGACTCTTCTATCGAGCAGTTGATATTGCGCTGACTAAAGCTTTGTGAGGCGGCGCCAAATATTGCCACCTCACTCGCTTTTGCATCCAGTGCCAGTTCAAAGCCTTTAACGTTGGGTGTGAGAGCGCTATACACCACGCCGCTTTGACGCTGTATTTGCTTGAGCACATCGGCAGAATCGGCCATTTGTGGCACCCATTTAGGTGACACAAAGCTGCCGGCTTCGATACGCTTAAGCCCCGCACCTGCCAGCGATTCAATCAAGGCGATTTTTGCTGCCGTCGGCACGGCGACTTCGTTTTGCAGGCCGTCGCGTGCGCCCATCTCGAAAATGCTGACCGTGTCTTTGGCGTGTAGACTTTGGCTCATATTGACGAAAGACATCTTAGGCTTCCTTGGTCGCAGTGGGCTCAGCCTCAATCCCATTTAATGGCGCTAGGTTTAACGGCTCTACGTTAAGCAAGGTTGCGCCATCGGTTACTAGCTCGCCCGCCTTAAAGTAGAACTCAGTGACTATGCCGTCAAAGGGGGCTTCGATTGTGTATTCCATCTTCATGGCTTCCATCACCAGCAAACCTTGGCCCGCTTTAACTTGTGTGCCGATATCGACTAAATGGGTCACTACCGTGCCGTTCATGGGCGCTTTTAACTTGTCAGTATTGCTGGCTTGTTCTTCGACCACGAGTGTTTGCACTGCTTTAAAGTGGTAACTGCCAGAGGATAAAAACAGCGTAAAGTCATCACCTTGGGCACTAACGGGCACTTTACTCTTATGGCCGTTGATTTCTGCGAGCAGTAAATCTTGTTTCAGCTCGCCATTTAGCAACCAATCTTGTCCGTGCAGCGGTAGCTGATACATGCCACCTAAATCGAGCATCACTAACTGCTGCAATTCATGGGCATCATCGAGTAGGGCAATATTGTGCTGACTGCAACTGTTGAGTCTAAAGCCGCTCACTTGACCCCAAGGCGAGTAAGGATCGGCGCTGTTGACAGCTTGCGCTTTGGCGGCTTCTTTACGGGCAAGCACTTGATACAGCGCGGCAAAGGCAAGCGCAGTATCGGCTTCGCTTGAAGCTGTGCCAATCAGGGTATCGCCATAACGGCCAATAAAGTCAGTGCTAAAGTCGGCATTGGCAAAGGCTGGGTGTTCGGCAATGTTGGCCAAAAACTCAATGTTGTGCTTAAGACCGCTGATTTGATACGACTCTAAGGCATGCACTAAACGTTGCAGCGCGCGCGGGCGCGATTCATCCCAGACGATAAGCTTGGCAATCATAGGATCGTAGAAGTTGCTGATCACATCATTTTCGCGAATGCCCGAATCGATACGCACGTATTTGCTTTGCTCGGGTTCACGTAAAAAGTTGAGCTTACCGCTGGCGGGTAAAAACTCATTTTGTGGATCTTCGGCATAAATTCGCACTTCAAAGGAATGGCCGTGAATACGCACTTCATCTTGCTTAAGGGGTAGTGGCTGACCACTGGCGACCATTAACTGCCATTTCACTAAATCTTGTCCTGTGACCATCTCAGTCACTGGATGCTCAACCTGCAGACGGGTGTTCATTTCCATGAAATAGAAGCTATTGTCTGTGTCGAGCAGAAACTCCACCGTCCCCGCGCCAACATAATCGATGGCTTTGGCTGCCGCGACGGCCGCTTCACCCATTTGGGCACGCAGTGTATCGCTTAAGCCGGGCGCAGGCGCTTCTTCGACCACTTTTTGGTGGCGGCGTTGAATCGAACAATCGCGATCCGATAAGTAAATCGCGTTGCCAAAGGTGTCGGCAAACACTTGCACTTCGACGTGGCGTGGCTGGCGTAAATAACGCTCCATCAATAACTTATCATTACCAAAAGAAGAGGCCGCTTCACGGCGCGCCGAGTTTACGGCTTCCATGATTTCGCCTTCGTTCTCGACGATCCGCATGCCTTTACCGCCGCCGCCATAAGCCGCTTTAATCAGCATAGGGAAGCCGATTTTCAGCGCCTCCGCTTTTAAGGTCGCATCGGTTTGGTCATCGCCGTGATAACCCGGCACTAAGGGCACGTTTGCTGCAGTCATAATAGATTTAGCGGCGCTTTTGCTGCCCATGGCATCGATAGCATCACTGCCTGGGCCAACAAAGGTGATGCCAGCGGCTTCACATTTACGGGCAAAGTCGGCATTTTCAGACAAGAAACCATAACCTGGGTGAATCGCTTGTGCGCCCGCTTTTTTGGCGATGTCGATAATCAAATCGCCCTTTAAATAGGAGTCTGCCGGTGCGCTGCCGCCTAAATAGAAGGATTCGTCGGCCATGGCGACATGGCGCGCTTCTTTATCGGCATCGGAATATAGGGCAACGGTGCGAACGCCCATGGCATGGGCTGTTTTGATGATGCGACAGGCGATTTCACCGCGGTTAGCAATCAATAGTTTGGTAAACATGTGCTTGGTCAACATCAAAGGGCTCCTTGGGTATCACTTGGCTTTTGCATGGGCTTGGAGGGCATTGAGTGCGCTTGTTGCCAATTAGGCTGACGTTTCTCAAAAAAGGCGTTTAAGCCCTCTTGGCCCTCGGTCGATACCCGAATGCGGGCGATACGCTCGCTAGTATAATCAATGGTGTTTTGGTCTATCACGCCATCTTCAAGATGCGACAGCAGTGTTTTGACCCACGCCATGCCTTGCGGACTATTGGCAAGTAGTGCCTCAATCATAGGCTTTGCGGCGGCGTCTAAGTCATCGCTGATCTCATGAATGACGTTAAGTTTTAATGCGGTTTCTGCACTAAAACGCTCGGCGGTCAGCATGTAGCGGCGCGATGCACGATTACCCATAGCGCGGGCAACGTAAGGGCTAATTACTGCTGGAATTAATCCGAGTTTCACTTCGCTCAAGCAAAAGCTGGCGCGCGTCGTGGCGATAGCGATATCGCAGGCGCAAATCAGCCCCAGTGCGCCGCCAAAGGCTGCACCTTGCACTAGTGCAATGGTGGGCTTAGGAAAGGTATCTAAATCCTGCATCAGTTTTGCTAAGGCTTTGGCATCATTTAGATTTTGCTCAAAGTCCATTTTGGCTTGCTTGCGCATCCAATTGAGATCGGCGCCGGCGCTGAAGTTTTTGCCGTTCGCTTTGAGTACCAGCACTTGGCATTGCTTGTGCTCAGCAAAATAGCTAAGGACGCTAATCATCTCGCTAATCATCACTTCATCGAAGGCGTTGTGCACATCGCTGCGATCTAAAATAAGCTCGGCAACGCCGTGAGTGAGCGCATGGCTCACGTGCTGTAAGTTGCTTAAATCCTTTGTGCCGCTAGCGCTGTTTAATGTGTCTGTCATTATTCTTTTCCTATCTTCTTGTGTGACATATGTTTTTCACATGTGCCTTTTACATACGGAACACACCAAAGCGGGTGTCTTCGATAGGAGCATTTAATGCCGCCGATAGGGCAAGGCCGACCACATCGCGGGTTTGCGCTGGGTCGATAATGCCGTCATCCCATAAACGGGCGCTGGCATGATACGGATGACCTTCTTTATCGTACTGGGCGACAATTGGCGCTTTAAAGGATTTTTCATCCTCAAGCGACCATTCTTCACCTTTACGGGCTAAACCGTCGCGACGCACTGTGGCGAGAACGCCTGCGGCTTGCTCTCCGCCCATCACAGAAATACGGGCGTTAGGCCACATCCACATCATGGTCGGTTCGAACGCACGGCCACACATGCCGTAGTTACCCGCGCCGTAGCTGCCGCCAATAATCACAGTGAATTTAGGTACATTGGCGCAAGAAACCGCGGTCACCATTTTAGCGCCGTGTTTGGCTATGCCTTCGTGTTCGTACTTTTTACCCACCATAAAGCCGGTGATATTTTGTAGGAACAGCAGCGGAATTTTGCGCTGGCAGCACAGTTCAATAAAGTGCGCGCCTTTTTGCGCAGACTCAGAGAACAGAATGCCGTTGTTAGCGACAATGCCGACTGGGTAGCCGTGAATGCGGGCAAAACCGCACACTAAGGTCGCGCCATAGTTGGCTTTAAACTCATCAAAATCAGAATCATCGACGATACGGGCGATCACTTCCTTGACATCAAAGGGCTTTTTCAAGTCGGTGCCGACAATGCCATACAGTTCGCTGATATCGAATTTTGGTGGCTTGACTGGGCTCAGCAGTGATTTGATTTCTTTTTGATGATTCAGGCGTGATACCGCGCGGCGGGCAAGCTCTAACGCGTGCTCATCGTTTTGGGCTAAATGATCCGCTACGCCGGAAATTTTAGTGTGCACTTCGGCGCCGCCGAGTTCTTCGGCGCTAACTTCTTCGCCAGTGGCCGCTTTGACTAATGGCGGGCCGGCTAAGAAGATAGTGCCTTGATCTTTTACGATAATCGATTCATCCGCCATGGCCGGCACATAGGCGCCGCCTGCGGTACACAGGCCCATCACCACTGCAATTTGGGGAATGCCCTTAGCGGACATTTGCGCTTGATTGTAAAAGATGCGGCCGAAATGGTCGCGGTCGGGGAAGACTTCATCTTGGCGGGGCAGGTTAGCGCCGCCAGAGTCGACTAAATAGATACAAGGCAAGTGACAACGGCTGGCAATATCTTGGGCGCGTAGATGTTTTTTAACGGTAATCGGGTAGTAAGTGCCACCTTTAACTGTAGCGTCGTTGGCGATGATCATGCACTCAACACCGCTCACACGGCCGATACCAGCGATAATGCCCGCTGCGGGCACTTCTTCGTCATAGACTTCAAACGCCGCAAATTGCGATAGCTCTAAAAAGGGCGAACCTGCATCGAGCAGCTTTTCAACCCGTTGACGTGGCAGTAATTTACCGCGGGATAAATGACGCTCTAGCGCCACAGGGCCGCCGCCGAGTTCGATTTTATTGAGTTTAGTTTTGAGATCGGCCACTAGGGCGGCCATATCGTCTGATTTTGCTTTAAATTCATCGCTACGGGCGTTGATACGACTGCTTATTTGCGTCACTTTGATTGTCCTTATAAAGCGGAAACTCGGTATCACCTTGCTCGAATGGTGGGCGCAAACTGTAAGTTACAGTGAGGTGCTACCCATTCACTTGTGAGAGATTATTTGAACTCGCGTTATTTCGACTCATTGAACAGTTCGCGGCCAATCAGCATGCGGCGAATTTCTGAGGTGCCAGCGCCGATTTCATACAGCTTTGCATCACGCAGTAAGCGGCCTGTGGCGTATTCGTTGACATAGCCATTGCCGCCTAGCAGTTGAATTGCATCCAGTGCCATTTTGGTGGCAAGTTCTGCGCTATAAAGAATGGCGCCTGCGGCATCTTTACGGGTGGTTTCACCGCGATCGCAGGATTTTGCGACGTTATAGACATAGGATTTGGCGGCATTCATGCCTGTGTACATGTCGGCTAACTTGCCTTGCACTAGTTGGAATTCACCGATGGATTTGCCAAATTGCTCACGCTCGTGGATGTAAGGCACAACGATATCCATGCAGGCATTCATGATCCCCAGCGGACCGCCAGACAGTACGACGCGCTCGTAATCTAGGCCGCTCATCAGCACTTTTACGCCGTTATTGAGTCCGCCTAAAATGTTTTCTTCTGGTACTTCTACATCTTCAAACACCAGTTCGCAGGTGTTAGAGCCGCGCATGCCGAGTTTGTCGAGCTTTTGCGCTTGGCTAAAACCTTTCGAATCACGTTCAACGATAAAGGCGGTAATACCGTGTGCGCCTTTGGTTAAGTCGGTTTTCGCGTAAATGACATAGGTGTGTGCATCTGGACCGTTAGTGATCCACATTTTGTTGCCGTTTAAGATGAATCGGTCGCCTTCTTTACGGGCATGTAGCTTCATCGAAACCACGTCAGAACCTGCGTTTGGCTCACTCATGGCCAGCGCGCCAATATGCTCACCGCTCACCAGTTTTGGCAGGTACTTGGCTTTTTGCGCTGCATTACCGTTACGGTTGATTTGATTGACACACAGGTTTGAGTGGGCACCGTAACTTAGGCCGATAGAAGCGGATGCGCGGGAGATTTCTTCCATTGCGACGACGTGGGCTAGGTAGCCCATGTTTGCGCCGCCGAACTCTTCGGGTACCGTTACTCCGAGCAGTCCCATTCCTCCAAGCACAGGCCAAAGTTCATTGGGAAAGGCATTGTCGTGATCCACTTTCGCGGCAATTGGGGCGATTTCATTCGCGGCAAAATCCTGCACTGCATCGCGCAGCATATCGACGTCTTCGCCTAGGCTAAAATTCAGACTTGTGTAGAGAGAGTTCATTGCTTGTGTCCTTTCAGATGTTCTAATTTCAGATTGTTATAGTTTTTATGATTTTTAGGTGCTTGAGTCTTTTAAATCTTGTACTTAAATCCGTAGTCGTTATCGCTATCAAATTGATTTGATTTTGTGTCAACGGGGATTTAGGCTTTTGCCGTTTTGTTATCTTCTAAGGCTAAACGGCACTGCTGCTCGGCGGAATTGAGTTCCATCAATACGACTTTGATGTCGTCCATTTGCTGTTGTAGTGCGGACTTTTTTTCTTCCACTAGCGCCAGCATGGTATTGAGCTGTGAGGTGCTGCTCTTGTCGGCATCGTATAATTCGAACAAGCGACGGGTTTCTGCCAAAGAAAAGCCCAAGCGTTTGCCGCGAAGAATTAGCTTGAGACGCACCCTGTCTTTGAGGCTATAAATACGGGTTTGGCCGCGGCGTTTAGGTTTAAGCAAACCTTGGTCTTCGTAAAAACGAATACTACGAGTAGTGATATCAAACTCTTTTGAGAGATCACTGATCGAGTAAGTCGTTTGTGGTGTGTTCGTTGCGCTCATTCATGCACCCTAAATAATCAGTTTTAAGCAAGATATATGAAGTTTACGTAAAGGTAAAGATTTTGGCTTTTATTCTGTTGCCATAAAAGTGTCAATCCCAATTGCCATAAGCCTGTGCAGCGAGATTAAAACGTGTGCTTTAAATTAGTGTTCTCACATAAAACCACAAATATCTTCTGGTTATAGGCTAACGTCTAATAGTGGGCTTTAGACCTCCTTGCTAATAATAGAAGCAGGAAGGGGTAGTTATTGCGGCTGACGATGTGAGTCGCAGTCCTGATTGGAGGACATATGTTGACCGAACAGCAAAATGCATCTGTAGCGCAAGCCACAAATCAAAAACAGAACCAACAAAAACATCAAGCGTTGCACCAAGCATCCTTGCTTAATAAAGCCGAATTCTGGGGAGAAGCGGCGAAGACGCTCGATTGGATTAAGCCAGCGCAAACTGTGCTCGATGAATCACAGGCGCCGTTTTATCATTGGTTCGCCGATGGTGAGATGAACACTTGTTATAACGCCGTTGACCGCCATGTGTTGGCTGGACGCGGTGACCAAGTGGCTATCCAGTATGTGAGTCCTGTTACGGATACTGAATACGGCATTAGCTACGGGGAGTTACAGGCTCAAGTGAGCCGACTCGCGGGCTTTATGCAATCTATTGGTATAGTGAAGGGCGACCGTGTGGTGATTTATATGCCTATGGTGCCGGAAACTGCCTTCGCTATGCTGGCCTGTGCCCGCATCGGTGCGATTCATTCTGTGGTTTTTGGTGGCTTTGCCGCCAATGAACTCGCGACTCGGATTAACGATGCCAAGCCTAAATTGGTCTTGTCGGCATCTTGCGGCATTGAGCCTTCGGGCGTGATCCCTTACAAGCCTCTGTTAGATAAAGCATTAGCGCAGTCAGTGCATCAGGTTAATCACTGCCTAATTTTGAATCGTAGCCAGTATCAGGCCGATTTACTTGAGGGTCGTGACTTAGATTGGCAAGCCGCATTAGCAACTGCACCTAAGGCCGATTGTGTCGTCCTCAAGGCTACCGATCCCTTGTATGTGCTTTATACCTCAGGCACCACGGGTCAGCCTAAAGGTGTGGTACGCGATAATGGTGGCCATGCCGTGGCTCTGGCTTGGTCGATGCAGCATATTTACGATATTCAAGCGGGTGATGTGTTTTGGGCTGCGTCCGATGTGGGCTGGGTTGTGGGTCACTCTTACATTGTGTACGGGCCGCTGCTGGTGGGCGCAACCACGTTAATGTATGAGGGCAAACCTGTCGGGACGCCAGATCCTGGCGCATTTTGGCGCACGATTGCCAAATATAAGGTTAAAAGCTTCTTCACCGCGCCGACGGCTATTCGCGCAATCAAGCGTGAAGATCCTGACGGTGAATATCTACAAGGTGTTGATTTAGCTTGTCTTAAAAATGTGTTTTTGGCGGGGGAGCGTTGCGATCCCGATACCTTAGTTTGGGCACACACTAAGCTCGCTAAACCTGTTATTGATCACTGGTGGCAAACCGAAACGGGCTGGCCTGTCGCAGCAAATTTGATGGGCACAGCGCCGGTTACCATTAAACCAGGTTCGCCAGCTTTACCTGTGCCGGGTTATGCGGTTGAAGTGCTAGACGAATTAGGTGAGCAAGTTGCGGCCAATACTTCGGGTAATGTGGTGATTAAATTGCCTCTACCGCCGGGAACCTTAACGACACTGTGGCAAAATGATCAACGCTATCAAGATAGTTACTTGTCTATGTATCCGGGTTACTACTTAACTGGCGATGCGGGTTATACCGATGAAGACGGCTATCTCTACATTATGAGTCGTATCGATGACATCATAAATGTAGCGGGGCACAGGTTATCGACGGGACGCTTCGAAGAAGTGTTATGTCAACACCCTGATGTGGCCGAAGCCGCGGTAATTGGGGTAGATGATGCGCTTAAGGGCCAAGTTCCCCTCGGATTAGTGGTACTCAAGAAAGGCGTGACGATCAGTGATGAAGAGCTGCATAAACAGTTAATAACCCTGGTACGCCAAGAAATTGGTCCCGTCGCTTCCTTTAGGTTAGTGAGTGCGATTCAAAAATTACCTAAAACGCGCTCGGGTAAAATTTTACGCGGTACTATGCGAAAAATTGCCGATAATCAGCAATATACTGCGCCAGCGACCATAGAAGATCCACAGACCTTAGAGTTAGTGCGTACCGCGCTCACTCGCATGGGTTATGCCGATGCCTTAGTGTAAGAAATAGATCGTAAAGGCTTTTATAGAAAGAGTGTAAAGGTCTTATAGAGAGTTGAAATATCAAGGCGATAGTAAACTGACCAAGCTTACTATCGCTTTTTGCGCATGGCATTTCTTATTTCGGCAAAATCAAAGATTGAAATTTTCACCTCAAATTTGCTAGTCTTGCAGGCTCATCACGTACAGCTATCACGCACAATCATCACCTACAGTTTTACTGTAATCAAATGGCTTAGGGACGACCCTAAATACGCCTAATCTAACATGGGGACGACCCCTTTATGGGAGTTCACTATGAGTTGGTTCTTATTAGTTCTTGCGGGTTTATTTGAAATTGGTTGGGCTATAGGGCTTAAATATACCGACGGTTTTACGCGTTTGTGGCCAAGTATCTTTACAGTAGCGTCGATGGCAGTGAGTGTGTTGCTACTAGGACTCGCGGTTAAGCAGCTACCTATAGGTACGGCTTACGGCGTGTGGGTCGGTATTGGCGCTATGGGCACCGCAATTGCGGGAATTATCCTCTTAGGAGAAGGCGTTAGCTTACTTAAAATCGTCAGTTTGATACTGATATTACTGGGTGTTTTAGGGCTTAAACTTGCCCATTAATTGACGGTTCTACTAGGGCGTGTTGACGTTTTGAGATTAAATTTTGTTCGATTTGGCAAGCTCGTGATCGCGAAACGAGGAGTGACGTGTAGTTATTCTACTCAAATGACGAGTGAAAAAGAGCAAGAGCTTGCCAGACGAACCCTTCGGGCAGCGTTTGGCTGGCGTTTCTGCTGCGTTATCGCCCGTTTATGTAGAATAACTACACTGCACGGGCTTTGCCTTGCATAAAAGCCTGCCAACTCGCTGCAAAAATAACCCTGAAACGTCAACACGCCCTAGATAAAATGAGACCTAAACGATTGGTACTTTCGGCACAATCGAAATTGCCAATCGTATGTCTCTGGTAATTAAGTTACAAAGATCGGTATAATTACCCCTCAAAATTGGTTAGCTCTAACCTCTGTGTCCCGTGGGAATAATATAATGCAAAACCACAGCAATCTTAATGATATCGGCGTAATTGGCCTTGGTGTTATGGGTAAAAACCTTGCGCTAAACATCGCAGATAACCAATATCACGTCAGCGCGTTTGACCTCGATCCTGTTAAAGTTAATGGTGTAATACAGCAAGAAAAACAGGAACGTGCTGGACTCGAATCTCGCATTCTTGGCTGTGCTAATCTTACCGAAATGTTAGCCAGTCTCACAAAACCCCGTATTCTTGTGCTTTCTGTTCCTGCTGGTGCCCCCGTCGATGGTGTCTGTAGTGCCTTGATTTCTGCCGGAATTGAGTCCGACGATATTGTTATCGACACAGGAAACAGTTTATGGACTGACACTGTTGAGCGTGAAGCGCGCTACAAAGGGCAGTTTGTATTTTTCAGCTCTGCAGTTTCGGGCGGCGAAGTCGGTGCGCGTTTTGGACCCTCACTTATGCCTAGCGGTGATATCGATGCATGGCACCATGTTGCGCCGATTTGGAAAGCGATTGCCGCTAAGGTTGATACCAAAACTGGGCTACCTATCGAACGCTTCGAGCCGGGTAATCCAGTGACAGAAGGCGAGCCATGCACGACTTATATTGGCCCCGCGGGTGCTGGCCATTATGTGAAAATGGTGCACAACGGTATCGAATACGCTGATATGCAGTTGATTTGCGAAGCGTATCAAATGCTGCATGACGGTTTAGGCATGAGTGCATCGGAAGTGGGCGATGTGTTTGAACGCTGGAACAAAGGCAGTTTAAACAGCTATTTGATGGGGATCAGTGCCGAAGTATTAAAACAGGTCGATCCATTAACGGGTAAACCGCTGGTGGAAATGATCTTAGATAAAGCGGGCCAAAAAGGCACGGGTTTGTGGACGGCCGTGAGCAGTTTACAAATTGGCTGTCCGGCGCCGACGATTGCTGAAGCTGTGTATGCGCGCGCCATAAGTACCCAAAAATCCTTACGTCTACAACTCAGCCAGAAATTGGCTGGGCCAAATGCACCTGTTATCGATGACGCACAAAAAGCACTGTTGATTGAAGCCCTTGAAAGCGCGTTATATTGCGCGAAAGTGTGTTGTTACGCCCAAGGCTTCCAGTTGATGGCGATGACGGCTCATGAACAAAAATGGCAGTTAGACTTTGCTGAAATTGCAAAAATTTGGCGTGCGGGTTGTATTATTCGCGCGACTTTCTTGCAATCAATCACTCAAGCCTATGAAGACAAATCTGATCTTGGCAATCTGTTGATGGCGGACAGTTTTGCGTCTGCCTTGTCTGAAAAGCAAGGCCTATGGCGCACTGCGGTAGCGACTGCGGTAATGCAAGGTATTCCAGCGCCGTGTATTAGCTCAGCACTGGCATATTACGACAGTTACCGCTGCGAAACATTACCAGCGAACTTACTCCAAGGTCAGCGTGACTTTTTCGGCTCTCATACCTTTGAGCGTATCGATACCCCAGCAGGCGAGAAATATCACTTAGATTGGAGCGCTAAAGAGCGCACCTTAGCTAAGGTTTAGTCTAAGGTTCTGCCCACTAACAAAATGAAAAACGCCCCTTATCAAGGGGCGTTTTTTTATGGTCGATGATTTTATAACGGCTTATGACTTTTTGACTTCAATTCATTTTAAGTCACTAAGTTAAATCTTAAGCTTGAATTCCTAAGTATTCAGCTCAGATGAAAAGGCGATCAGCTTTTGCCAGAGTGCTTGGGCGACAGGGCCTAAAGGTGAGTGGGGTTTTCGCATCACATAGTAATCGAGTTGAATGTTGTTTTGCCTTTCACGCAGATCCAGTGCAATCAACGCGCCCTGTTTGAGTGAATCTACAATCATATAGTGCGGCAGCTTGCCCCAGCCCATACCACTTTGAATAAGCATTTTTTTAGTGTAAAAATCATTAACATACCAACGTCGTTGCCCCGCCTGTACCCCAAACTCAATATTCGCAGTGCCTGAGCCCGTATCTTGGATCACGATTTGGTATTCATTAACGAGCTCTCGTGCGTAGGTCAGTGTCGGATGACGCTCAAGCATGCGCGGCGCGGCAACATCGAGAAGGCTACCGGAAAATAAATAGGCTAATTCTAAATGACTCGAGCGTATGGGCTCAATTCCGCCTGCGGAGATGATGATTTCAGCTTTATCTTGATTCAGCGCTTCGAGTGCACCAGTTAAAAACTCTTGTTTGAGAATAATTTGGGTATAGGGAAACTCATTTTGAGTCAGCTCTAAAATCGGCAAAATTCGAGCGAGATTAAAGGAGGCTTCAAAAGCTAAGGTGATGCTTGCTTCGTTACCTTTGGCTAAATGCTTCGCTACTTGCTTCATTTCTTGCGCTTCATTCAGTACCCGCAGGGTATGTTGCAGCAGTTTTCGACCTTGCTCAGTGATGGCGAGTCGATAACCTTCGCGATTAAACAGGATAAGATCGAGTTGGGATTCTAACTGTTTGATACTTTGGCTAATGGCGGGTTGGGTTTTATGTAGCTTGTCACTGGCAGCTTTGAGTGAGCCCGCCTCAGCTACGGTTTTAAACATCAGCAGTTGATCTAAGGTCACAAGGATTGCTCGCAATTTATAAATTATTAGTTTAGGAGATATTAGATTTTATTCCATATTTATTTATCTTTTATCGGCTCATAATCGATTCCATTCTCGCTCGTCGTCTGCGAATTTATGCCCAAGACTGACGGCAAATATCACGTTTAATGGGGTGTGTGCGATGCGATTTTTAAACTTATGTGATACCAAGGTTTTAAGTATCAATGGCTTAGTTGCAGAGGTTGATACACAGAAGTTATTCCTTTGTGCCAATACACTCAATCGCGCCGCTGCAACCGTCACACTGGCGATGAGCATAGTGTTTTTTATCTCGGGATTTGCCAAGTTATTTGGCGTGCCTATGTTCCATGTTCCGTTTACTTTGATGAATCTTCCCACCGGATTTGGCTATTTTATTGGTTTGATGGAAGTGATTGGTGCCCTTGGGTTGTGTCTACGTGACTACCGAGTGCTATCGGCGAGCGGTTTACTGGCGATTATGATGGGGGCGATTTATTTCCACTTTAATTATGAAGCGCCGATTAATGCACTGCCCGCATTGAGTTTATCGGCTGGCCTCTTTCTGGTTATCAAACTGGATGAAATTATTGAGCGTTTAGTGCAATTTCAGCGGCAGTTGGTGCTGAATCGCTCCGCATTTTAAGCGTGCATTGAAGTGTTATGTAGAACCGTGAGTTAAGTGAGAAATGCTGAGTTTAAAGCCAGTAGTACAGATATAAGTTAATCAACACGAGAGGATTATGATGCAAGTTAACGCGAGTCGTATGCCTGTGCTATTTGTGCCCCATGGTGGTGGCCCTATGCCTTTGCTCAATGATGTTAATCATAGGGAGTTGCGTGCATTTTTAACTTCAGTAACAGCGCCAATGCCAACTCCGAAGGCGATTGTGTTGATCACTGCCCATTGGGAAGAATCTGTGGTGACTTTGTCGAGTAGCCCAAAGCCAAGTATTTTGTATGATTACTATGGATTTCCACCTGAGGCTTATCAGCTGACATATCCTGCACCCGGTGAGCCAGAATTAGCCGCACAGATTGCGAATATGCTATCGGATAAGGGCATCGCCGCCCGCTTAGATAGCGAACGCGCATTTGATCACGGTACTTTTGTACCACTTAAGTTGATGTATCCTGAGGCGAATATTCCCGTGGTGCAGATGTCGTTAGTCCACAGCCTCGATCCTAAAATCCATATAGCGATTGGGGAGGCTTTAGCGCCGCTGCGGGACCAAGGGGTGTTGATCGTGGGGTCTGGCATGTCGTTTCACAATATGCGGGCATTTTTCTCAAGCGATCTCACAGTGCAAAGCCGCAGTGCAGAATTTGATCATTGGTTGACGCAAACTTTAACGGCAAGTGTTAGTTTTGCCGAGGTAAAAACAGCGTTAATTCATTGGCAATCAGCCCCTGAAGCGCGTTTTAGTCATCCGCGGGAAGAACATTTATTACCGCTACATGTGTGTTTTGGTGCAGGCCATAATGGTTCATCCCATGCCGAACGCAACTTTAATGGTATTTTGTTAAACACGCTGATCTCTGGTTATATCTGGCAATAAATGGAGGGTAGGATTTCCCTCGTCGATAATAAGCCAAATTGAAGTTGTGTTGCGGCCAATAAAAAAGGTTCGTATCTATCGAAGATATGAACCTTTTTATATTCAGCATTGAGCTGTGGTGTAGCATTAGCTTAGCTGATTTACTCTTATGCGGTAAACACTAAACCCACGCTAAACAAGGTACTGAAAATCATGGTTAACTTAGCTGTACGGCCGAGTAACGGATTTAAGGCTTCACCAGAAACTGCATAAAAATCGCTACTGAGTTTGCGGGCAATAAGCAGAGATAATCCCGCAAGTAGTACTGGTAAGCCGGGTAAAATACCGAATAAAAAGCCAGCGATGACTAAGCCAAAGGGCAAATAGATTAAAGCTTGATAAAGCACTTTTGCCTGAGCTTCGCCAATACGTACCGCTAGAGTATGCTTGCCCGCTTGGGTGTCGGTACGGATGTCGCGAGTGTTATTCACCAACATAATCGCAGCGTTAAATAAGCCAATCGCACAACCTAATAACCAAGCATTAACAGTCGTATCGCCCGCCTGCAGATAATAACTGCCCACCACTGCCACTAACCCAAAAAAGACAAATGCCGCTACTTCACCGAGCCCATGGGAGGCGAGGGGATAGGGGCCACCACTGTAGCCAAGAGCACCTAAAATAGCGGCTGCGGCGAGAATGGCGATGGGCCAGCCTCCGTGCCAAATCAGATATGATCCCACGGCAAGCGCCATTAAGAGACAAAATATCATGGCATTGCGAACGCTTGTTGGTGAAATTAAACCACTTTGAGTCACGCGAACGGGCCCTAAGCGCTCGTCTGTATCTATGCCGTTTTTAAAATCAAAATAGTCGTTAGCGAGGTTGACCGCGATTTGTAATAAGACAGCACACAACATTGAAGTGGCAGCGATTAACCAGCTGTAACTCTCAAGATGCAGGGCGAGAATGTTGCCTATCAGTAGGGGACCTATGGCCGCGGGTAGCGTACGGGGTCTTATTGCTAAAATCCAAGGATTCATGGCGTCCAGTCATTATTGGTAAATGGGAATGGTACCGAGCAAGGGCTCAATTAGCGCATAGCATAACAAGATTTAACACGAAAGTGAGCACTATCTAATAAACGCATTTAACAGAGTTTGAATTGGCGCACATATGTTCACTGATGCAGGATGAGATTTGTCGTTAAGTTCAAAGAAAATCAAAAAAGTCTGTGTTTCCATAGTTAATGTTAATGGAGGCTTTGTGCTGTCCATGACATAGGCGTAACGCTAAATACTTTGTTTAGTAGATAGCATAGGCGGTTGTTACCCTATGCTCGTTATTTTTTGCCGCTACAACAATGCCGATAAGGACATATTTGGATGCGTTTTGACAATAAGGTGGCATTAGTCACTGGGGCTGCGGCTGGGTTAGGTCGAGCGTATGCCATCATGTTGGCTGAACGGGGGGCAAAAGTGATACTCGTCGACCAGCCGTTATCGTCCTATGAGTCAATTTCCACCGACGGCGCTCAGACGAGCCAAGCCAACTTAGAATTAATGCAGACCTATTGCAGCATTATTAAACTCGGTGGAGATTGCATTTATTTTGTGCTTGATGTGAGTCAGCGAAATGAAGTGAATAGCATGATTGAAGAGGTGATCCTACGCTGGCATCGCATTGATATCTTGATTAATAACGCGGGCGTTTATGGTGCTTGTCCCTTTGAGCACATTAAACTTGAGCAGTGGCAACGGCAATTGGATGTCGATCTCAATGGCAGCTTTTATCTCACTCAAGCTGTTTGGCCTTATATGCAACAACAGAATTTTGGCCGGATAATGATGACAACGGGAGTTTCGGCCTTGTTCGGTGACTTGCACCAAGTTGGTTTTAGTGCGAGCAAGATGGCGCTGGTCGGCATGGTGAATAGCTTATCATTAGAAGGTGAAATTCATAATATTCGAGTCAATAGCTTATGCCCTCAGGCCGTAACCGCGATGACGGCCAAACATTTAGCGAGTGCGATTCAGCCGCTATTTTCCTTTGAATCATTAACGGCTACTACGGCTTTCTTGGTGAGTGAACAGGCGCCAAATGGTCAACATCTACTCGCCGGAGCGGGCAGTGTTAGCCACGGCATGTTTGTCGAGTTTCAGCCTATGTATTTTAATGAAGGTCTTTTTACGCCAGATAACCTCGCGCAGCAGTGGCCACAGTTACACCAATCCTTCCCCGTGACTTTGCACTCCTGTGGAGAGGATAAGGTTTTGTCTTGGTCTAAGTTAAGTGCGCTAGAACATCACATTAAAATCGATTGATTCATCATGCTTGTATTTGAACTAAGCCTGCATCTATAGCGATTTAAATGCAGTAAGTGGCTCAATAAAGCCGTAAATGCTAAGCACAATAAATAACACAGATACTCCAACGTGCCTCGTTTAATTCCTCATCGTTGAGTGATGATTTGATTGTGAATCATCGATAGAAGACTGGTCAGCTTAAGGCTAACTGAGTTACCCTTTAAGATTAATTGCTAATTACGCAGTAGGATCCCATGAGTCAGGTATTAGACGATCTTTTATCATTACTTTCCCTTGAGCAAATTGAAATTGGCCTCTTTCGTGGTCAAAGCCAAGATCTGGGTTTTGGGCATGTGTTTGGTGGTCAAGTGATGGGCCAAGCACTGAGCGCCGCAAAACAGACAGTAGCTGCTGAGCGTAAGATCCATTCATTACACTCCTACTTTTTACGTGCAGGTGACGAGAAGTTGCCGATTGTTTATGAAGTAGAAAATATGCGTGATGGCGGTAGTTTTAGCGCTCGTCGGGTTAGTGCTATTCAAAAAGGTCGGCCGATTTTTCATATGACCTGCTCCTTCCAAGAACCTGAGGAAGGTTTTAGTCATCAAGCCGCTATGCCGCAAGTACCCGGACCTGAAGGTTTGTTGAATCAGCAGGAATTGGCGCTGACGATGCGGGATAAAGTACCGCCGAGCATACTTGAAAAGTTTATGGCCGATGCGCCAATTGAGATGCGATTGGTCAATCCACTGCACCCTTTTGCGCCTAAAGAAACCGAGCCGTACCGTTATGTTTGGATGAGGGCTAATGGTCCTATGCCAAATGATGCCCATATCCATGAATATTTACTCGCCTATGCCTCAGACTTTAACTTTTTAGTCACGGCAGCTCAGCCCCACGGTGTATCCTTCTTAAGTCCTGGGGTACGAATGGCGACGATCGACCATGCGATGTGGTTCCATCGCCCGATTAATATGGGAGAGTGGTTGCTTTACAGTATCGATAGTCCTAATGCTAGCGGTGGCAGAGGTTACGTCAGAGGGCAGTTTTTCAATCAACAAGGCGAGTTAGTGGCTTCTTCTACTCAAGAAGGCCTGATACGCATGGTAAAAGGACGTTAGTATGTATCTGAAAATAAAATCGTTTATATTGTTCTCTCTCATGGCTGTCTTGCTCAATGGCTGTGTGACTGTAACACCTGAACAACCGATTATCATCAATGGCGCCGCTGGCTATCTAGAGAAGATCCCATTACCTCAAGGCTGCCAAATCATTATTGCCATTATTGATTTGAATACTCCAGGTGTCATCGTCGCACAAAAAACCTTCAATATCGCCAGAGCACCTGTGCCATTTAAATTTACATTGCCCGCTAAATCGATCGATAAAAGTATCCAATATGGCGTAGTGGCGATGATTAAGTTTCAAGACCAAGTGATCTTCCAAACCTATGACAGGTTCCCAGTTATCAATAATGATAAGTTCACGACAGAAGTGTTAATGAAGGCGGTGATGGCTAATTAACCACTGGCCACAACTGCAATAATATTGTTTTTATATTGATGAAGATTTAGCCCTTTCAATTCTATATTGAAAGGGCTTTTTTGTGGTCAATAATCCGCTTGCTATGCTGTAAATGTGAGATTAAGTATTAACTTGCTCTATACAGGATTAAGAATATTAATGCATAAGTTAGTTAATTTTTATAAGGGGTATCATTTTGTAAAATATCATACAAATATAATATGTATATATTTTGTTAAATTAGTGATGTTATTTTTGTTGTTTGTTGTTTCGTAAAAGATCTTTTGCGTTTATTTTGTAACTAATGATATTTGTAAAAAAGAATATTTATTTACGGGTATTCATTCTGTTTAACCTAAGAGTATTTTTGAGCTGACACTTAAAGGTTAAGTTTAAATATATGATTTAATGTTTATTATTTTTTTTATCGATTTTTATACTACGACTTATCGTTGGGACATAAAACAGTCTGATAAAGGTTATATGGATTTATTTTAACAAGGTATGAGGTTGTTCATCATTTACTGAATTACGTTCTGTTAACTTACTGTTTTAATTTGTATCATCACGTGTTACAAATTGTCGCGATAAAACTCAGTGATCATCATCACAGTAAATTGAATGGTTATTCATAAAAAATGTCAGTTACGGGTGATGTTTTTGGTTGCCGCAGCGTTTTCATGCCACCCAAACCTGAGTTTTATAAATCATACAACTTATAAGAATTAGGGAAGTCACAATGAAAACTAAAATAGCATTAGCAGTGTCTATGGCACTGTTATCGTCGGCGGCAAATGCACAAACCGTATTATCACCTACGGGTGAAACCTTGCAGTTAGATATTCCAAGTGAATTACAAGTCACTTCATTACGCGGTAACGCTGCCGGAGCTGAGGTTAAGTTTGTACCTGAAGCAGATTTAGGTGAGGGTGAATATACTTATATCGTCCGTTTACGTGATAGTTCGGTTGCTAATTACCAAGGAACTATTCCAGGATTAAAAGCGACTAGTTCACAAAGAGTGCAGGTAAACGGTACTTCAAAAGTTGCTGTGAACGGTAAACTTGATGCTTCTAAAGCTGAAGTCAAAAGTTATGTTAGTTATTTGAAAGTAAAACAGAACCGATTTTTAGCTAACGCGAGTGCGGCTATTGGCACCAATCTGCAACCATTAACGACATATCAGTATGCGTTAAACGGTATGGCGGTTCGCATGACTCAAGCTCAAGCGAAGAAAATGGCTGAGTTACCTGAGGTTGCGTTTGTTGAGCGCGAGCGTATGGAGCAAATGGAAACCGATGTCAGTCAAGCGCTTATCGGTTCTCCTAATATATGGGATGGCAGTGCGACGGGCACGAAAGCCATGGGGGAAGGTGTGATCGTCGGTATTATCGACTCAGGTATTAACTCAGATCATGCTTCATTCGCTGATGTTGGCCAAGATGGCTATGACCACACAAACCCATTAGGTCAAGGCATCTATATTGGTGATTGTAAAACTGATTTCGCGAGCATGTGTAATGACAAGTTGATTGGAGTTCGCAGTTACTCTGAGATAACAAATAACTACGACGATGCAAAAGTGTTTGGTGACACCCCTCCAGCTAAAAATGGTGAGGATTACGGTGGGCATGGTACTCACGTTGCGAGTACCGCAGCAGGTAACATCCTAGTGAATGTGCCTTATGTGCAAGGTGAAACAGGTAAGTTAGAAAGCGATGGCATTGCGACAGGTCTTGAATTTAAACAAATCTCAGGTGTTGCACCACATGCAAACATCATAGCTTATCAAATTTGTAATCCAGGTAATGCGGGCGACACTTATTCAGGATGTCCAAGTGCACCGATTTTAAAAGCCTTAGATGATGCGATTAAAGATGGCGTCGATGTGCTTAACTTTTCTATCAGTGGTGGTGGAAACCCGTGGAATAGTGCGACGGAACAAGGCTTTTTAGCCGCGCGTAATGCGGGGATTTTTGCTGCAGTGGCTGCGGGTAACACACGTGCCGCGACAAACACGAGCCCTGCGATTAATCAAACACCTTACTCTACGCCTAAAAATGCACCTTGGTATACTTCGGTAGCTAACTCGACTCATAACCGTGACATAGTACGCGCCGTGGAATTTAATGGTAAAAACTATCATTACACTGCTGGTTCTGGTCCGGTTCAAACTGAAGTGCTCAAAGGTGTTCCCCTTTATGCTGGCGCAATTGATGCGACCAATTTTGAAGCCTGTAAACCGTTCCCAGCAGATGCCTTTAAAGACAAGATCGCCGTTTTAAGACGCGGTGTTTGCTCATTCGATATCAAAGTGGCCGCAGCAATGGAAGCTGGCGCTAAGGGTGTGATTGTTTTCAATAGAGATGGTGAAAATAATGCGCGTCTGACTATGTCGGGGCTGGATAAATTGAATATTCCAGCGGTATTTATTGGTGATATTGATGGCTTAGAATTGATTGCTGCTATGGCGGCAAATCCTGCTCTTGAAATCACGCTGTCTCCAACCCCTAAAGTTGCCAGTAAAGAAGCGGATGTTTTATCTGCCAGTTCATTGATTGGACCTAACCTGACTAACGATGTACTCGTACCCTATGTCGCTGCACCGGGCAGTGACATCTACGCTGCTTATTCCGACCAACAGTTTGGCCATGATGAAACAGGTACAGATCCTGCTGATTTCACTTTGATGTCAGGTACTTCAATGGCGAGTCCTCACGTTGCAGGTGCTGGTGCGTTACTTAAATCGCTGCATAAGGATTGGACGCCAGACAACATTCGTTCTGCGCTAATGATGACGGCAACGACAGCCCAAGCCATGAAAAAAGCCGATGGTAAAACCGTTGCGGATCCGTTCGACGTAGGAGCCGGTCGTATTCGTGTTGATTTAGCTGCAAAAACGGGCTTAGTGATGGATGAAAGTGCCTTAAACTACGAGATTGCTAACCCTACAACAGGTGGCGATCCACGTAAGCTAAACATTCCAAGCATGGCTGATTCACGTTGTATTGATACTTGTACTTGGACACGTATTGTTACTGCAACGGCTGATGGTAGCTGGACTGCAAAAGGCGTTTCCGCAACGGATAAATTCGCGTTAACTGTGACGCCAGAAAGCTTTAATCTCAAAAAAGGTGAAAGCCAAACGATTACAGTGACTGCGGATGTGACTGACGTCGGTGCAAGTTGGGGCTTTGGTAACTTAGTATTAACGTCCGATACTTTCCCAACGGCTAATATGCCGATCGTAGCTAAGATAGCTAAACGCGATTTACCTGCTTTGGTTAATGTTTCAGCCTCACGTGATGCAGATGAACGTAATTTGGCGCACTTGAAAGCGATTGATCTACCGGGTGTTGCGGCGACAGTGACTGCACTTAAATTAAGCGCTACTTATGAATCAAGTGTGAAACAGGATTCAAATACTGGTAGTGCATTTGATGATTTGGCCGATGGCGTAAAAGTATTTAGCTTTAATGTTGAAGATAAAGCTTTATATTTCAATGCATCAATCGGTAATACAACCTCTCCTGACTTAGACATGTTTGTGATACTCGATAAGAAAGACGGTAGCAAGCTTTCAATTGCTGCATCTTCTGCTTTCGAGGGTTCAAAGGAAAGTGTATCTATTAAGAACCCAGTGAAGGGCGAGTATATTGTCGTTGTACAAAACTATCAGGCATCTGCAGCCGATGCGGATGATGCCTTTAGTTTGAAACAAGTGACGTTATACGATGAAGCGGGTGATAACTTAACAGCAAATCTTACGGGTGATCATAAAGATTTCAATGTCAACTTAGCATGGAAACAAGCGATGCTAGTGGGAGATGCTGGCATAGCTATGCTGACGCTGACCACCACTGATGACAAAGTCGCACCTGTTAAAATTCCGGTCGTATTTGAGCGCGTTAGTGATGACGTATTACCTCCTCTAGGCAGTACTGTTTCTGGTGAATTAACACCTGGTACCGCTAAAGTGATGAAGACACGTATTGAAGCGAACAAAACGCAAGAAACCCGTGTTTACAGCCTAGAGGCGTTATTACCAGAAGGTCACGAAGTGGCTAATATTAGCCATCAAGGTGCGCAAGTGGGCAATAAGATCACTTGGACTATCGAAATGGCCTCTGCTGCTGCGGCATTAGATGTCACCTTTGACTTAGTGCCACGTAAGGCGAGTCAAGGCAACATAGTGGCATTGACCAACAAAGTGAATAACGACTCGGCTGAAATCTTGAAGCAGGAGTATCAATTTGATGTTCCAGAAGTGGCGCCAGTAGCTGTGATTGAAGCTCCTGCCACTGTCCAAGAAGGTAAACCTTTGTTCATCGATGCGAGCAAGTCGTCGGATGCCAACAATGATCCTTTGACCTACAAATGGACTCAGTTAGGGGGCACCAGCTTTAACTTTGACGCTAATGCGGCCAAGCTTAATCTCGTCGCACCAAACGTGAGTGGCTCTGCTCAGACGGTTTCATTCCAACTGACAGTATCTGATAACCACGGCAATAAAGATTCAAGTGTTGTGTCTGTATCTGTGACTGAAACACCAGCCAAGAAAGATGATGGTGGTGCCTTAGGTTGGTTAAGCTTGTTGTTGCTACCTTTTGCTTTTGGTCGTCGTAAACAAGGCTAAACCCTCAGAGTAAAATCGGAAGGTTTAATGGTAAGAGAGAAGGGCTGATATTGATATCAGCCCTTTTTTGTATTTGCTGGTTTGTGTTAGCGATTTGACATTAAAAAATCGACAAAGGCGCGGTCTGCTTGGCTGACGGGGCGCTGCTTTTTCCATGCAATATGGAGGTTTAAAAATACCGGTGGATCGAAGGGTTTGGCTAAAATGTCATCTTTTGAGCTTATCGCCATCTCAAGTACACTGGTGATCCCAAATCCTTGGGAAACAATTTGTTTAATCAGATTAATAAGATTGGTCTCGAAGGCAATATTGGGCTTTTTGCCTAATTCTTTGGCTTGAGAGAGTATCCATTCACGGTGGAAATAACCTGTTTTGAACATCACTAATTCATGGTCGAAAAAGTCATGTAGACTCACAGCGCTATGTTCCGCTAAAGGGTGTTCGGCACCCATAGCGATCACCATTTGCTCACGGATCAACAGCTGACTATCAAATTCGGGCTGTAGGTCTTGGGCGGTAATGATTGCAATATCCACTTCTTCCTGTTGCAACATGCGCAGTGCATCCCGCGTCCCGCCTTCAAACAGTGATAGTTTCAACTCGGGGTACTTATGCCGAAAAGCCATTAAGCGCGAGGGGAGATAGAAAGAACCCAGCATGCCCGGCACGGCAATGCGGACCTCTCCCGAGGTGAGATTGGCCATGGCGCGGATTTGCGCTTCGGCCTGCTTAACTTGTTTTAGGATCAAAGTGGCGTGTTGATGCAGGACTATACCTTCGGCCGTGAGTGTGAGCAGTTTATCATTTTTGTTGCTCGTACGATTGACTAAGGTGACGCCGAGTGCGACTTCTAAGCGCTTGATACTTTGACTTAACGCGGGCTGAGCCATATTCAGTTTCTTGGCTGCGGCGGTAAAGCTGCCGGTATTGGCAAGGGCATCTAAATGTTTGAGTTGGCGAATATCCATTAATCGGGCTCGTACTATTTTATCAGTGGCAAGAAGTGTACTTTTGGCGCGCTATTTCTATAACAAAAATCAATGATTACGATAGATATTATCTATTATTGTTATGTTATGCCCAGTGATAATCTTTGTCTATCCTATGAGTGATTACTTGGTCGAGGCTCCCGTGCAAGCCGTATTAGATACTATGATTGACAATAAACAGCGTGACACCCGATTGATGTGGGCGCTCTGCGTCGCTTCAGTGGTGGTCTATATCAACTTGTATTTAATGCAAGGCATGTTGCCGCTGATTGCGGAACATTTTGCGGTATCAGGCTCTAAAGCGACGTTAATCCTGTCGGTAACCAGTTTTTCCTTAGCCTTTTCATTGCTCTTGTATGCGGTACTGTCAGATCGTATCGGTCGACACACTCCAATCATTGTCAGCTTGTGGTTATTGGCATTGTCTAACTTACTATTAATCTGGGCGCCGGATTTTAATGGATTAGTGCTAGTGCGATTGCTACAAGGTGCATTACTCGCTGCTGTCCCTGCGATTGCCATGGCATACTTTAAGGAGCAATTATTACCAAGCACTATGCTGAAAGCCGCAGGTATTTATATTATGGCGAACAGTATTGGCGGGATTGTTGGACGTCTGCTAGGTGGTTTAATGTCGCAGTTTTTATCTTGGCAAGAATCTATGTGGTTGTTGTTTCTAGTGACGTTAGCGGGGGTGGCTTTAGTGAACTATTTGCTGCCTTCACTTGCCGATGCGCAGTCGATGTCACCCAGTAACACTGAGCCTTCCTTATCAAAACGCGCCCGTTTAGCGCAAGATCTTCATGGCTTTAGTCATCATCTGACCGATGCGCAAATGCGTTTGGTCTACGCGATTGGCGGCTTGACCTTTATGATGATGGTGAATCAATTTAGCTTTATTCAACTGCATTTGATGGCTCCACCCTATGAATGGAGTCGTTTCCAAGCCACCTTGATTTTTCTGTGTTATTCCAGCGGGACTATTGCGTCGTATTTCACTGCGAAATGGCTCGCCAAATTTGGTCAACATAAATTATATCAATGGTCTTGGTGCGTGATGTTGCTCGGCAGTTTACTGACCCTGTTTGATACCACTTTGACCATTAGCTTAGGTTTTTTAATGACCGCCTGTGGGTTCTTCCTTACCCACAGTTGCTGTAATTCCTTTGTTGCAATGCGGGCCAGTCGTGATCGAGCTAAGGCGACGTCACTCTATTTATGTTGTTATTACTTAGGTGCTGCGATTGGCGGCCCTTATTTGATGATGTTTTGGCATGAGGCGCAGTGGCGCGGTGTGGTGATGGGATCGTTAACCTTATTAGCCTTGATCGCCTTAGCAATCACCCGTTTGCATTACCATCAAACTCATGTCAAACGGGCGTTAGTCTAAAGCTTAAATATGTCCTTTAGTCATCGGAATTAATGTATTGTTTGCGGTCTAAATCGTATTTACGCATTTTGTCGTAGAGGGTTTTGCGGGGCAGTTCTAGCTGCTCCATGGTCTGCTTAATACTGCCCTTGTTGTGGCTAAGTGCTTCTTCAATCAGTACCCGTTCAAAAAACTCTACCCTTTGTAGCAGGGACATACTCGAGTGCAGGCTTGGAGTATTGCCTAACGTGCCAGCAAAGGCGGCTTCTCCGCCCAGTAGCACAAAGCGTTCAGCGAGATTACGTAACTCACGCACATTGCCTGGCCAGTCGTGGGAAGTAAGTATCGCGTTTTGCTCCGCATTTAAGGCGATAAGCGCTTTGTGATAGCGTGCCGATGCGACGCGGGCAAAGTGTAAAAAGAGTAACGGAATATCTTCACGGCGATCTCTCAGGGGAGGGATGGGCACAGTCACCAGATTTAAGCGATACAACAAGTCTTGGCGAAATTCCCCGGTGTCACACAGACCTTTTAAATCGACTTTTGTAGCCGCTATCACGCGAATATCTAAGTTGATGCTCTTGTTAGAACCTAAACGTTCAACCTTACGATCTTCAAGCACTCGCAGCAGTTTTACTTGCAGAGACAGTGGCGTACTTTCAATTTCATCTAAAAATAACGTGCCACCATTGGCATATTCAAATTTGCCAATGCGCATCTTATCGACGCCAGTAAAGGCCCCCGCTTCGGCGCCAAAGAGTTCACTTTCAATCAGGTTTTCGGGGATTGCACCACAGTTTATGGCGACAAAGTTGGCTTGGCTGCGGCTGCTGTGGTCGTGTAAATAGCGGGCGACAAGTTCTTTACCTGTACCTGTTTCGCCTTCAATTAACACATCCGCAGGCGTATCTATCACTTGCGTTATGATGTGGCGCATACGGTTGATGCCGACACTGTTGCCCAAAATACGAGGGCCCGGTACGCTTTGGCTTTCGAGATCCTTTTTAAGCTTGCGGTTCTCTAAGGTCAGACTGCGTTTTTCTAAGGCGCGTTTAACCACATCGAGTATATGTTCGTTATTAAAGGGTTTTTCGAGAAAGTCGTAGGCGCCTTGTTTTAAGGCATTGACTGCCATGGCAATATCACCAAAACCAGTGAGTAGGACGACGGGGAGATCGGGATCTTGCAGACGGATTTGTTGCATTAAGCTGATGCCGTCTAATTGTGGCATGTTGACATCCGATATCACCATTCCCGCCCAATCTTTATGCAGCAACTTAGCGATACCTTTGGGTTCTGTGGTGGCGAGCGCCTTAATGCCCTCCAGTTCAAATAGTTGAACGAGAACTGTGCCTATGTGCGGCTCATCGTCGATGATGAGAACAGAATAATCTTGAATTGAATTGGGCACACTCATAAAACTAACGTTCCTCGAGCAAGTAAATAGGTAAAATAATCTGGAAAATAGCGCCACCCTCTTCGGCATTGGCAACGTTAATTTGGCCTTGCATGGATTCGATAATACGTTGTGAAATCGATAAGCCTAGCCCCAGTCCGTGGCGCTCGTTAGTGGTAAAGTAAGGTTCGAAGATTTTCTCCATTTGGCTTTCACGTACACCAGGGCCTGAATCTTGGATGCTGATGCAAAACTTATCTTCACTGGTCACGCGGATAACCAATTGGCGTTTAACCGATTGTTGCATAGCGACAATGGCGTTGCTCATAATGTTGACAAACACTTGTTGTAATCTAACCTTATCGCCCCAAACCTGATAGTTGCCGTTGGGTAATTGCACATCGAGTTCAACACCCTGTTTATCAATTGCAGGTTGAACTATGGTCAGGGCTTGCTTGATACAGCGGCCAATATCGGTTGCGCTATCAGCGCCTTGGCTCTTGCGGGTAAAGCTTTTAAATTGCCCAACAATATCGGCTAATCTATCGGTAAGTTCAATAATAATCTTGATATTATCCAGTGCCTTATCTTGCATATCACGGGCGAGAAAAGTTTGGGTATTTTGGGCATAGCTGCGAAGTGCCGCGAGTGGTTGATTGAGTTCATGGTTAATACTGGCGGATAAACTGCCGATCACTGTCAGTTTTGCCGCTTGGATCAGCTCATCTTGAGTATCTTTGAGCTGATTGTTGGCTTGCTGTAAGTCCTGAGTGCGTTCTTCAACTCGCTGTTCTAACAGGCTTTGCGCTAGTTGCATTCGGTGTAGATTGCGACGGCGCTCGGCGTTAAATAGGATGCTGAGTGCCAGCAAAAGATAAATACTAGCTGACAGTAACATCAGCGCGGGCAAAGAGGTCAGTAAAGGTTTGATTGGCGCTAAGATGTGTACTCGCCAGCCTGCCTTAGCCATTGATTGGTGGATGTCCATGTATTGTTCATGGTCTGTACCCGTTTGCAGTTGGTATAGCATAGCTTGACTACCACTTTCATAGGGCGGCTTCATCAACAACTCTCCTATGAGACGTTCTGCATAGCGTTTTGAGGCATTAAGGGCATATTGCTTGGCTTGGGTAAGCGGGGTTAGTGATTTTAACCGCCATTCATCGATACTGGAAATAAAGACGATATCTTCAGGATCACTGATAAGGAACTGATACTGACCCGCAATCGCGATACTGGTACTTTGTTGCTCTATGTCGGCAATATTAACTTTGACTATGATGGCCCCAAGTATGCCTTTACCACCTTGTTGATAAATAGGGTAAGAGAAATAAAATCCGCGCTTATCTGAGCTGGTACCCACTGCGTAATAACGGCCTAGATTGCCCGAGATAGCATCTGTGTAATAGGGTCTAAAGGAGTAGTCCTTGCCAATAAAGGAAAAACTTTGTTGCCAGTTACTGGCGGCAATGGCGATACCTAAGGCATCGATCAGATAGATATCGGATGCTTCGGTGACATGCTGAATTTCTTCGAGATATAAATTAAGCTCTTGGACTTTATCAGGATTCTGCTGGTCGTTCAGGACATTGGCGAGCATTGGGTTAGTCGAGAGCACGTGGGGAATACTTTCGTAGCGCGATAGTGCACCATCGAGAAAACTGACTAATTCCTTTAGTTGTTTCTCCGATTGCTTTTGGATCTCGATTTTACCTTGATGCAAATGCACCCAGTAGGTCAGTTTGAGGGTTGCAAATAGGCCTGCAAGTAACACAACGGTCAGAAAGAGGCGTTTCTTGGCCTTAGGCGTCATGGGCAACATGGTGGTTATCCTGATAAAGCAACGGGATCAATAACTGATACTGCGCATAATAAGACAAAGCGAGCCTGACTAGGCTCGCTTAAAATCTATCTGTAATCAAGGGGTAATCTCACAACCTTGAATTGCAGACTAATATCCACGCATCGAATCCAACCATTCAGGTAAGAAGAGTGAAATCTGTGGTACGTAAGTAATCAGGGCTAAGAAGGCTAGCATCACGAGTAACCAAGGCAGAACCGACTGAATCACCCAACCAATACTGCGTCCCGTGATCCCAGCGGTGACAAAGAGATTGAGTCCCACCGGCGGCGTTAGCATACCGATCTCCATGTTTACGACCATTATGATACCTAAGTGGATAGGATCTATGCCTAATTGCGTTGCAATAGGGAACAGAATTGGCGCCATAATGAGTACAATCGCCGATGGCTCCATAAAGTTACCGGCAGCAAGCAACAGTAAGTTAACGATGATCAGGAATCCCCAGGCGGGTAAACCCATGCTAACAATATACTCAGCAATAATGTGAGGGATACGTTCTGTGGTTAATACATGCGCAAATAGCATAGCGTTAGCTATGATAAACAGCAGCATGATACTGACCTTGGCACCATCGCGCACAACATGACGTATGTCTTTGTCGATAGGCGTTTTAATCAGTCCTAAGAACATATGACCTAAGTTACGCGCAGTTGCTTTGGCTAAGTTTTCACCTTGATTACGCCATGCCACGTCTTTTAATGGCCCGATATCACGGTAGCCAAATACCGCAATAAGGTAAGCATATACACAAGCCACAGCTGATGCTTCGGTTGGGCTAGCGACGCCACCATAGATAGAGCCTAATACGATAAAGATGAGTGCTAATCCACCCATTGCCTTGGCACTTGAAATCCCCAGTTGTTTAACGCCAGGAAAAGGACGTGAGGGCAAGTTTTTAAAGCGGGCAACGATATAAATGACGATCATCAATATAAATCCCATCATTAAACCTGGGATTAAGCCTGCCATAAACATTTTTGCAGCCGACACTTCAGTTGCTGCGGCATACACTAACATGACGATTGAAGGTGGGATCAAAATCCCGAGAGTGCCAGAGGTCGTGATCACGCCTGCCGCAAATTTTTCGGGATAACCTGCTTTTACCATGCCGACTATGACGATAGAACCAATTGCCGCAACAGTCGCAGGAGATGATCCAGAAACTGCAGCAAACAGCATACACGCCATAACGGATGCCATTGCTAATCCACCACGGACATGTCCAATACTGTCCATGGCAAAATCGATAATCCGTCTAGCAACACCACCCGTTGATAGGAAGGCGGATGACAGAATAAAGAAGGGGATTGCGAGTAAAGTGTAATGCTCTGATGAAGACTCATACAGCTTGAGTGCAACTGAAGCTAAGGAGTCATTCGAGAACAATAAAATCGTCAGCATGCTGGAAAAACCTAATGCGATAGCGATAGGCATACCGAGAAACATACATACGAATAGGGCGGTAAATAGGGTTGCAATAGCCATTATTTAGCCTCCTTTTGGTCAGAGACTGGATCTACTTTAGCGTTTTTAGCGCTCTCATCGATTAAATGCATACTTTCTTTCGCTTCATCGGCAAATTGGAAGCCTGAGACTTGGTCACGTAGAATGGCGATAAAGAGTTCGACGAAACGCCAAGTCAACATAAAAAAGCCAATGATTAAAATACTTTGAGATAACCAAATCGGTATTGCGCCATCTTCAATATCGATTTTTAAAGTGTTCCAAGCAAAATCTGGATCAAGGCTTTTTAATATAAATTGTGGGAAATGTATGTCTTCCATAGGCAAACCGATTTGATACATCTGGCTTAAGTAATCCCAACTGCCTTTTAAAAAGAGTCCGCAATAGACGATACAAACAAAGGCGGTAATAAGAGATACTATCTTTTTAGCCTTTGGCGCTAAATTTTTAACAAACGCATCGACACCAATATGGGCACCGACTTTAACCCCATAGGACATACCAAATAACACAAACCAACCGCAAAAGGTTAATGTAAGTTCTTGGATCCAAAGAAAACCCGTGTTGAAGAAGAAGCGAGCGACGACTTCTGAAAACACTAACAGCGTCATCAGAGTGATCAATAAATTGAGCACACCTTCTTCAACATAACCAAATATTCGCGATATCACAGCCATAATCCCCTCGCTGAAATGGTCGCCTAAGCTCGGTTGAGCTTAGGCGACTATCATCATTATTATTTATTTGCAGCTACAGCAGCATCAATCACATCTTTACCGATTTGATCTTCAAACTTAGCCCAAACAGGTTTCATTACCTCAACCCATTTTTGACGTTCAGCAGGAGACAGAGTCACTAACTGTGAACGTTTAGAATCAAGGATTAACTGTTTGTCTTCATTGTCTTTTTCAGCAGCAATCTTGTTACCTAATGCGATAGATTCGTCTAAAGCTTCTTTGATGATCTTACGTTTGTCAGCAGGTAGACCTTTCCAGAAAGTGTCAGAGGTCACGACCATATAGTCGAGAACACCGTGATTACTTTCAGTGATTTGGCTTTGCACTTCATAGAACTTTTGTGAATAAGTATTTGACCAAGTGTTTTCTTGACCATCGATAGCGCGGGTTTGAAGTAGGGTAAATACTTCAGAGAAAGGTTTTTTCACAGGGATTGCACCAACAGCATCAAACTGGGCTGCTAGAACATCAGATGCCATAACGCGGAATTTTAAGCCTTTTGCATCAGCAGGATTTTTAAGTGGTGTATTAGAGGAGAACTGTTTCATACCATTGTGTAAATAACCCAGACCGACAATCCCTTTACGGCTCATGGAGTTCAGTAATGTTTGACCAGCTTCACCTTGTTGGAAACGGTTCACGGCATCCATATCATTGAATAGGAAAGGTAAATCGAATATTTGTAGACGTTTAGTGTAACGCTCAAACTTTGAGAGTGAAGGCGCGACAAATTGTACGTCGTTTAACAGCAGTGCCGCTAGTTCGTTGTTATCCCCAAATAACTGTGAGCTAGGAAATACACTGACTTTGTATTCACCTGGTAAACGTTGTTCAACGAGTTCTTTAAATTTAAGTGCCATTTGGCCTTTAGGTGTGTTTTCTGCCACTACGTGTGAAAACTTAATTTCAATCGGTTCTGCAAATACGTTAAAACTGGTCGCAAATACGGAGGCAACAGCGAGCATTTTGACTAAGGTTTTGAGTGGACGGGTCAATCCAGTTTGTTGATTCAATATCATCTTGAGTTCCTTTTTCTGTTGTTAGGATTTGTCCTCAGTCTTGGTTAGTTTGTTACCAAGTTTGAGTAGGAATACAGCCTTGATTTCCCTGAGGTCTGTCTTACTAAAGGCAAATACCACGCCAACTTACACTGGCTTCTGTAAGTGTTTGGTTACTAAAGTGTAGTTCATTTGATGTTTGTCACACTTTTAGTTTGGTGGGTGAGATCTCGCTCACAGTGATTTTGTGTTTGGGTGGAAACCCACCCATAGTGAAGATCGGCCTCAAATTGACGGCTCTTGTCGTTGCAGATAAATTAAACAAACTTAGTTATTTTTAGATCAAAAAAAGCCGTAAAAGTATGCGATATAACGATAAATATTGTGGTGAGCTGCTTTAGAAGAAGTGTAGGTGAGATGTGAAGTCTATGGAGGTTAAGTCGATAGCTATCGTAGTCAATCAAGACACAATTCATTTGATGCTGTTAGTCATCCTCTAAAAGAATACGTTTAAGGATAGCATCGCTAGGTAACAAGGCTAAATGGCCTTGTTCATCAAAGTACCAACCAGTAATAAAGCCTTTTTGGCGCATGCTGACGAGATTATGCATGACTTCCCGCGCTTCTTTTAGAGCCGTTTGCTCATAGCAGGCGTGGGTATGCTTTAAATAAGTGGCGATATTGGCAAGAGAAGCGGATTGACTGACGCTGGCCATAATGTTGATCTCCAAAAATGCTAAAGCAGAATGAAATCAGGCTGAGTGTCGATAGTGCTTAGTATTTAACGAAATATAAAATGCCGAATAGCATAACTTATCACTCGCTGATTGAGATCAAGCATAGTTGAGTAAGCGCGTGGATAAAGTTTATTGGGGGAGATATATGGTGGTCGCTACTGGGCTCGAACCAGTGACCCCCTCCTTGTAAGGGAGGTGCTCTCCCAGCTGAGCTAAGCGACCTGGGATATAACGTGTGTATTGCAGAATATGGTGGTCGCTACTGGGCTCGAACCAGTGACCCCCTCCTTGTAAGGGAGGTGCTCTCCCAGCTGAGCTAAGCGACCTGGGATATAACATGTGTATTGCAGAATATGGTGGTCGCTACTGGGCTCGAACCAGTGACCCCCTCCTTGTAAGGGAGGTGCTCTCCCAGCTGAGCTAAGCGACCTGGGCATTCTCAAACTACACATTTTTTAAGTCATTCTTCAATAAAGAATGGTGGTCGCTACTGGGCTCGAACCAGTGACCCCCTCCTTGTAAGGGAGGTGCTCTCCCAGCTGAGCTAAGCGACCTGGGAATGACTTTTACACACTAATACACTAAGTTATATGGTGGTCGCTACTGGGCTCGAACCAGTGACCCCCTCCTTGTAAGGGAGGTGCTCTCCCAGCTGAGCTAAGCGACCTGGGATATAAAATTTTGTATGCCATAGTTTCTTTGTAGAAAATATGGTGGTCGATACTGGGCTCGAACCAGTGACCCCCTCCTTGTAAGGGAGGTGCTCTCCCAGCTGAGCTAATCGACCTCGCTGTGTGGAGCCGTATTATAGGGAGGTTCGATCTAGTGTCAACGCTTTTTAGTGAAAAAAGCATTGGTCGCGCTATTTTTGTCCACATTGGCTTAATGCTAATCATGCCGCCGATCAAAGTGTTATTTAATTCGCCAGTCAATGGTATGCAATTTGGGCGCTCGCGATTAAATACGAGTTGAACTCATCCCATTCACCGGACTTTTTTGTGGTAAAAGTGCTGAGGAAGTGAGTGATTTATAAAAATTAGCGTACTAAATAGTATGAGTGCATTGATAGTGTATAGATGCGCGTGTTCGATGGCGCAGATATTTATAGTTAAAGGTATATAGGTGTAGAGATTTAGGGGCTGGAATATAGAGTCTGAAAAATATTCTCAAGTGTTAGCATTCATCAATGGTGGTGATCGCAATAGTGCCACCTCTATATATCGCTTTATATTGGCTTCCCTATAAAAGGAGAGGGATTTGCGACACGATTTAACCAGATAAGTGATACTGTGAAGCTTGTCCCATTTGCAGCGCCTGCTTTGACTGTTAGAATAAGCCCACTTTTTTTATCGTGATTGTCTTTATCTAGACGACTTTATATAGGTTAGTGTCCCATTATGACAACTAAGACGCGTTTTGCCCCTAGTCCTACCGGTTTCTTGCATGTTGGTGGTGCCCGTACGGCACTTTATTCTTGGTTACAAGCCCGTGCAAATAACGGTGAGTTTGTATTACGTATTGAAGACACTGATATTGAGCGTTCGACTCAAGCTGCTTGTGATGCGATTTTAGAAGGCATGAACTGGCTAGGTTTGACATGGGACGAGGGCCCATATTACCAAACTAAGCGTTTTGACCGTTATAACGAAATCATTGCTCAAATGTTAGAAAAGGGCACAGCGTATAAATGTTACTGTTCACGTGAGCGAATCGATGCCCTAAGAGAATCACAGGCCGCTAACGGTGAAGCACAAAAGTATGATGGTTGCTGTCGCGACTTACCCGCTCGCGAGACTGATGAACCATTTGTAGTGCGTTTTAAAAATCCAATCGGTGGTTCAGTGGTATTTGATGATCATGTTCGTGGTCGGATTGAATTTTCTAACGATGCATTAGATGACTTGATCATCGCCCGTACCGACGGCGTGCCAACCTATAACTTCTGTGTGGTGGTTGACGATTGGGATATGGGGATCACTTGTGTGGTGCGTGGTGAAGATCATATCAACAATACCCCGCGTCAAATCAACATTCTTAAAGCATTAGGGGCGCCGATCCCAGAATATGCACACGTATCTATGATTCTAGGTGATGACGGCGCTAAGTTGTCTAAGCGCCATGGCGCTGTTAGCGTAATGCAGTACCGTGACGATGGCTATTTACCAGAAGCACTGCTGAACTATTTAGTACGTTTAGGTTGGTCACATGGCGATCAAGAGATTTTCTCATTAGAAGAAATGAAGCAATTCTTTAAGTTGAGTGACATCAACAAAGCCGCTTCTGCTTTTAATACCGATAAACTGGTGTGGTTGAACCAACACTATATAAAGAGCCTAGATCCAGAATATGTGGCAACACACTTACAATGGCACATGGACGATCAAAAAATTGATCTGTCAAATGGCCCAGCATTAGCTGAAGTGGTCACTGCATTAGCTGAGCGCGCTAAGACTCTAAAAGAGTTAGCCGCATCTAGCCGCTATTTCTATGAAGATTTTGCTGAGTTTGATGAAGCACAGGCGAAAAAGCATTTACGCGGTGTTGCGTTAGAGCCATTGCAACTGGTGCAACAGAAATTATCAGCATTAACTGAGTGGACAGCTGAAGCTATTCATCAGGCAATTGAAGATACTGCGACTGAATTAGATGTGGGTATGGGTAAGGTCGGTATGCCTTTACGTGTTGCAGTAACAGGGGCAGGGCAGTCTCCAGGCTTAGATATCACACTATTTTTAATTGGAAGAAGCCGTTCTGAGCAAAGAATATCCAAAGCGATTGAATTTGTAGCAGATAGAATAAATTCCTAAAAAAACGAGTTGACACTTTTAGGTGCGCTGCATAGAATGCGCCACGCAGTTGAGACACAGTCGAGCAAATGCTTGCAGTGCACTTAAATGTAGTTCGATAGGTTTGGGGTTATAGCTCAGCTGGGAGAGCGCTTGCATGGCATGCAAGAGGTCCACGGTTCGATCCCGTGTAGCTCCACCAAACTTACCGTAGATGTTAAACGGGAACCTTTTCTAGCGAAAAGTTCAAATTAATATGTCCGGGGTCCCCTTCGTCTAGAGGCCTAGGACACCGCCCTTTCACGGCGGTAACAGGGGTTCGAATCCCCTAGGGGATACCAAATATTGGTTCCTAGCAAATAACTAACGTGTTGTTTGGTAAGGACAAAATCTAAATTTCTGCTGATACATATACTGCTAAAGTTAGCTGTGTTGACAAAAATTTGGGGCTATAGCTCAGCTGGGAGAGCGCTTGCATGGCATGCAAGAGGTCCACGGTTCGATCCCGTGTAGCTCCACCAATTTACTGCCTTATTAAGCAGAAACGAAAGTTTAAATTAATATACCCAAGGCACACTTCGCTACTTAGAAGAGTGCCTATGAGACCGTAGATGTTAAACGGGAACGTTAAGTTCAAATTAATATGTCCGGGTCCCCTTCGTCTAGAGGCCTAGGACACCGCCCTTTCACGGCGGTAACAGGGGTTCGAATCCCCTAGGGGATACCACATTTTGGTTCCTAGCAAATAACTAACGWGTTGTTTGGTAAGAACRAGRCATTTGCTTCCTAGCCTACTGAAGYGAATGTGTTAMAAARCTCGGTTACGAGTTAAAWCATAAGTCCGGGTCCCCTTCGTCTAGAGGCCTAGGACACCGCCCTTTCACGGCGGTAACAGGGGTTCGAATCCCCTAGGGGATACCAATTTTAATCAAGGTTTATCGAAACTTTGGTTAAAGACAATAAACCACCTTAAGGTGGTTTTTTTGTGTCTGAATTTTGAATATTAAATCGAGATCTCCCCGATTCATTTACGAGTCATACGCCCCGAGTTATTTGCCGAATTTACCCAATAATTCAAACCATCCACATTAAGATAAATAATGCTTCGAGAGGCTTACTTCCTGTGGTGAAGTCATTCTGTTTAATCGTGTGACAAAGATTATTGAAGCGTTTTCCTGCTTAACTTTGCGCTAATCCATGGCTCAAACTCACCTTTCGGATTGTTCAGTGTGTTGGCACTTTGAATGCTGCCACTTTCAATACTGATAAGTTGAATCGTTAATCGCGATTTATCTCATGCTTCCAATCGCTAAACGAGCGCAATTTGAAGTGAACCGTTCTTACGGTAGCTATTGTAATAGCTGAATAGCGTATCGTTGCGGTGAATATGCGGGCGAGTGTAAGAGTGAAGCTATGTGGGAAGAGGGCAGAATTAGGTGGAAACTTATTTGAGATAAAAAAGGCGACACTCACTGCTGAGTGTCGCCTTTTGTCATCTCACCTTTGGCTTAGTCTACACCTAAGAATCCACCGGTTTGGTGCGCCCATAATTGAGCATAAATACCGCCTGCGGCGATGAGTTCATGGTGCGTGCCTTGCTCAACGACTCGGCCTTGATCTAATACAATTAACCTGTCCATCGCGGCAATAGTCGAAAGTCGATGGGCAATCGCGATCACTGTCTTGCCTTGCATTAATTCATACAAACTTTCTTGAATAGCAGCTTCGACTTCGGAATCTAGTGCAGATGTGGCTTCATCAAGCAGTAAAATGGGCGCATTTTTCAATAAAACCCGCGCGATGGCGATACGCTGTCTTTGGCCACCAGAGAGTTTTACGCCGCGTTCACCCACTTGGGCATCTAAGCCATGATTACCGTTAGGATCACTGAGTTCCTGAATAAAGTCATAGGCTTGAGCTTGTTTAATCGCGCGATCAAGTTGCTCTTCACTGGCACTGGGATTGCCGTAAAGAATATTCTCGCGAATGGTGCGGTGCAAGAGGGAGGTATCTTGAGTTACCATGCCAATTTGCGAACGCAGTGAATCTTGCATAACCATCTTGATGTCTTGATCATCGATATTAATCTGACCTTTTTCAACATCGTAGAATCGCATTAGTAGATTCACTAGGGTCGATTTACCTGCGCCAGAACGCCCCACTAAGCCAACTTTTTCACCTGCTTTAATATTCAAATTCAGATCTTCAATCACGCCAGTCTGCTCACCGTAATGGAAACACACTTGGTTGAAATCAATCTTGCCATGATTGACGACCAGCGCCTTGGCGTTTGGCTCATCTTGGATGATCGTTGTTTTCGATAAGGTGTTCATTCCATCGGTAACCGTGCCGATATTTTCGAATAACGAACTGATTTCCCACATTATCCACTGTGACATGCCGTTTAAGCGCAGTGCTAAACTGACCGCAATGGCGATGGCGCCGACCGTGATTGCGCTATCGGTCCATAGAGCTATCGATACTGCTGCAATACTAAAGGCCAACAGATAGTTGATGATTTGCACACTGACGCTGATGCCCGTCACTAAGCGCATTTGGCGATAAACCGTGTCTAAAAATATCCGCATACTGGATTTGGCGTATTCGGCTTCTTTTTGTGTGTGGGCGAATAGCTTCACTGTGGTGATGTTGGTATAGCTGTCGACGATACGGCCTGTCATGGTTGAGCGCGCATCGGCTTGCTCGGTAGAGACACTTTTTAGTCTAGGCACAAAGTACCATTGCAGACCAACATACAGTGCAAGCCAGACGAGCATAGGTATGACTAAGCGCAGATCAGCGCTGGCAATCATCACCAGCATAGAGGTGAAATATACTAAAATGTATACCAACACATCGAGCAATTTCATCACAGTTTCGCGTACGGCTAAGGATGTTTGCATCACTTTCGTGGCGATTCTGCCAGCAAAATCATCTTGATAAAACGATACACTTTGTTTTAGCAAATAACGGTGTGCAAGCCAGCGGATCGACATAGGATAATTGCCGAGCAAGGTTTGATGCATAATAAGCGCATGCAGTAATACCAATATTGGCATCACAATTATCACCATACCTCCCATCAGCATTAAGGTCGTGCCTTCGTCTTGGAATAAGGTTTCGGGATTTTTTTTCACCAGCCAATCCACTAATTGGCCCATGAATCCGAACAGTGACACTTCAAGCATGGCCAGCATGGCGGTCAGCACTGACATTAAGATCAGCGGCAGTTCGTAGCCCTTAGTGTAGTGGCGACAAAAAGCATAAACCCCTGTGGGTGGTTTAGTGGGTTCATCATCGGGTAGGGCTTCAACCCAGGATTCAAATCGTTTAAACATGAATTAACTCTATGGTGAGATAAAAAATAGTCGGCTCTAGCATATAGGATTTCATGCCCTAAAAGCATTGAAATGATTGAGTTCCGTTTTCCGCTAGTGCTATATGCTAGTTTTACGTAAAGTAATGAACAAGAAATTAATTGTGAGCGAATATTGTCGGGCGTGGTGAAAAATGAGTGCAGATAGAGTGTCTAAGAGTGCGATTAAGCGTGATGAAATAGATTCGGTGCATTCACTGGAGTCCAGTGCGGGGCTACTTTCTGCGTCCATTTGCCGTGAGGCGAGGATGAGCCGCGATCCGCGGTTTGATGGTAAGTTTTTTGTGGGCGTATTAACGACGGGCATTTATTGCCGAACTGTGTGTCCCGCCGTCGCGCCAAAAGAGCAAAATGTGCGTTATTTTGATTCGGCCGTGAAAGCTGCACAGGCAGGATTACGCCCGTGTTTGCGTTGTCGGCCCGACAGTGCGCCGGGATCGAATCCTTGGAAGGGGACTGGCACAACGTTAGCGAGGGCCATTAGCTTAATCGAAGCGGGCGCCTTAGCGGGAAAATCATCGGGAGAGCCAGCTTCGACAATAACACAATTGGCTGACCGATTAGGGATCAGCAGTCGTTATCTCAATAAGCTCTTTACCGAAGGCTTTGGCACTTCGCCAAAACAATACGCCTTATATCGGCAATTACTGTTTGCTAAACAATTATTGCACCAAACCCAATTACCTATCACTCAAGTCGCGATGGCGGCGGGTTTCAACAGTATTCGCCGTTTCAATGAGGCGTTTAAGCAAACCTTGCAATTGACGCCGACGCAGTTAAGAAAAAGTACATTAACCAAAGCGGCAAAGGAGTCCATGATTGAGCCACTAACAGGATTAAGTGAGATTGATACTATGGGTGAATTTGTGCCGCACTATGGATTAACCTTGTATCAGTATTATCGTCCGCCATTGGATTGGGCATCACAGCTGGCGTTTTATCGATTACGTGCGGTAACAGGGATGGAATGGTTCACACCGCAGATGAGTCATCCACAAGCGAGCGATGTCGTTGGCGATGAGGCGTCCGTGGTAGATGAGGCCAAAGCTGGCGATAATGGGCTCGAATATGGTCGCTGTTTTGCCCTAGGTAAGATGCGCGGCACAGTGCACATTATCCATGAGCCTAAGCTAAATCGCTTCAAACTCGCGATAATGTTGACCGAAGACTCTCCTGTCGATGAGCTGCAATTGCTGGTCACTGAAGTGCGACGCATTTTAGATCTCGATGCGGATATGCTGCTGATTGAACAAGGCTTAAGTGCGCTACCAAGTTTAGGATTAACACCGTTTTCGGGATTACGGATTCCCGGTGCAGGCTCCTTATTTGAGGCGGCCTGTCGCGCGATTCTAGGCCAGCAAGTGACGGTAGTGCAGGCGACTAAGCTACTTAATCAATTGGTTGAAGCCTATGGCGAGCGCTTTAGTCTCAATGGTTGCGAGTATCGTTTATTTCCTACACCCGAGGCCATTCGTGAGGCGAGTCTAACAGAGCTAAAAATGCCCGGCGCTCGTAAATTAGCCCTCAATGCGCTCGCGGCGTTTATCTGCGATCATCCTGAGGCGAGTGTCGATGATTGGCTCAGCGTTAAGGGCATAGGTCCTTGGACAATCGCGTATGCTAAGCTCCGCGGTTTGGGCGATCCCAATGTGTTTTTGCATACCGATTTGATTGTTAAAAAGCATTTGCTGGCCTTGTATGGCAAGACCCATAGGCTGGATGAAGCCGCTGTGGGTGCGGTTAACTACCTGCAGCTGTGCCAGCAACTGAGTCAAGAGATCGCGCCTTGGGGCAGTTATTTAACCTTTCAACTTTGGCATCAATAACGACGTAAAACGATCTAAATTGATAGAGATAAATGTAAGACATAAATAGAGAGATAAATTATGAAACATGCGATTCGTCAATTGAGCCAAGCGCCGAGTATTGCTGCGTATCAGCCCTGTGCCGTAGATACTTTTATGAGTCCTGCCGGAATATTGCAGTTAAATGCCAATGCCTATGGGCTGAGTCATTTAACTGTTGTCGGCTCGGATCGCACTGAGATTGCGCTTGTTAAGGTGAGTGAGGATGTCCTCAATCAAGCTAAGGCGCATATTAGTGAAACTCAAGTGCAGCTCGCGCGTTATTTTGCAGGTGAACTGATTGAATTTAATTTAAAGCTCGCACCTAAAGGCACTGAATTTCAGCGCGACGTATGGCAAGCCTTGCTCAATTTAGATTACGGTCAGAGCTGCAGTTATGGGCAGATTGCCGAGCAAATCGGTCGGCCTAAGGCGGTGCGCGCCGTGGGCGCTGCCAATGGTGCCAATCCCATTGCGATTATCGTGCCTTGCCATAGAGTGATAGGCAAAAATGGCAAGTTAACGGGTTACGCCTATGGGCTTGCGATGAAACAGCAGTTATTAACGCTGGAAACTGCCAAGCATTGCCTCGATATTTAAGCTAGAATAGCCGCCTATTAAGATATTGGTGAGCAGTTAAACTTTCTATGACTCAGGCTTCTTCCTCTGCGGCAAGCTTTGCCCAACTCGGCATTATTGCACCTTTGCTAAATCGATTAACCGAATTAGCGTATGTTTCGCCCACACCAGTACAGGCGGCGACGATCCCCGCTGTGCTTGCGGGGCGCGATGTGTTAGCCGGTGCTAATACGGGCTCGGGTAAAACGGCAGCCTTTGCCGTGCCGCTGTTGCAACAACTTGTTGAAGCAAAAACAGAAGATAAGACAGGCGTTTATATTCGTTGTTTGGTCTTAGTCCCTACCCGTGAATTAGCACAACAAGTCGCTGACAGCTTTCTGTCCTATGCCTCACATCTCAATGGCAAGCTAAAAATTGTCGCTGCGTTTGGCGGTGTGTCAGTCAATGCGCAAATGCAGAGCTTACGTTCTGGCGCCGACGTACTCGTAGCAACGCCGGGTCGTTTGTTAGATCTGTTGTCCAGTAATGCCATCAAACTTAACCGCGTTAGTGCCTTAGTGCTCGATGAAGCCGACCGCATGTTAAGCCTTGGCTTTACCGAAGAATTAGCCCAAGTGCTCGACGCTTTGCCCGCCAAGAAACAAACCTTATTATTCTCAGCGACATTCCCTGAAGAAGTCCGTGAGTTAACGGCAAAACTGCTTAATAATCCGCTTGAATATCAATTGCAAAGTGAGCAAGAAAGCACGATTCATCAACGGGTGATTACGGTTAATCGTCCGATGAAAACCGCATTATTGGCGCATCTGATTAAAGAACATCAGTGGTCACAGGCGTTGATTTTCGTGAGTGCCAAAAATACCTGTAATCACTTAGCGCAAAAGCTGTCTAAACGTGGGATCACTGCTGAAGTGTTCCATGGCGATAAAGCCCAAGGTGCGCGTACGCGGGTGCTCGATGGCTTTAAAAATGGTGAGATCAGTGTGTTAATTGCGACCGATATTGCCGCCCGTGGTATCGATATCGATAAACTGCCTGTGGTGATCAACTTTGATTTACCAAGGAGCCCTGCAGATTATATGCATCGTATTGGCCGTAGTGGCCGCGCCGGTGAAGCTGGCTTAGCCGTGACCTTGATTTCCCATGAGGATTATCACCACTTTGGCGTGATAGAGAAAAAGAACAAACTTAAGTTAGTGCGTGAGCAAATTGTCGGTTTTGAAGCCGATGATGAAATGCCAGCCGAACTGTTAGAACAAGCTAAACCTGTCGCCAAGCCTGAAGGTATGGGTAAAAAAAAACGTAAACAGTTACCGCCTGCCAATGCTGAATTTTGGGGTAAAAAATCTTAAGTCGTTGGAAACAAGCTATTCTTAGCTTATCTCTGGCGTTCCTTGTCATCTCACTTGTCGTAGGTAAGGTTTATGCAACACTTATTCTGGTTAGTTGAAGGTAAAGTCGCAGGGCGCAGTGGCCCTAATAAAGATCCTTGGGATTTAAAAGCGCTCAAAGAGGCCGGTATTGGTGCCATTCTGTCGGTCAATGGGGGCGAGGGCTGCGAGCCGAGTGCGTTTAAGCAGCTTGATTTACGTTATGAATGTATTCCCTTTTCGCGCAATGTGCCGCCCCAAGATGGGGATGTGGCGATTTGTGTCGCTCAGTTGCCCAAGGCACTCGCCTTTATTCAGCAATGTGAAGCCGATGAGCTGCCTGTCGTGATCCATTGTCGCTCTGGCAAGGATCGCACCAGTCTTATCATGGCCTATTACTTGATGGTCAATGGTGCAGCGCCATTACATGCGGTGAGCCAAGTTCGTAATATTCGCGATATCGCTTTTACTGCCGAAGGTTGGGATCAATTCGCCTTTGATGTCTTGTATGCATTGCAAGACTAAGCATTTCTCGGCGATTGGCGTCGAACCTATTAATAAATAGGTAATAATAGTTTCATTCGTTTGACCTTAGTCATCAAAATTTTACTGTGTTAAGGTTAAGCTATCCGAAGGTTGTTTTTAGTGAGTTATTTATCTAATTATGAAAAGTAAGGCAAGTCAGTCACAGGGATTACTACTGTTTCGGTTATCACAGACTCAAGTGTTTGCCTTAGGCACGTTGAAAGTGCGTGAGCTGGTGCCGTACACACAGCTAAGCAAAATTCCCCAATCTCATCCGACGATTCTTGGCGCTTCAACGATTCGTGGCCATACTATTCCTATCATAGATATGGCTGCTGCGATTGGTTATCGGCCGATAGCTCCTGAAGAGCGGGAAAAATGCTACATCATCATCACTGACTGTCAGCGGATGATCATTGGCTTTTTAGTGCGTGGTATCGATAAGATTATTGAATGTAATTGGCGTGATATTGAGGCGCCTTCTGCCAATTTGGGTAAGAATGCTTACTTGACTGGCGTGACTCGTTTTGAGGACCAGTTAGTACAATTACTCGATGTTGAGTTATTGCTGTCGAAAATTTTCCCGAATAACCCACAGGCAAATCGGGCAATCTTGACCGATGTGCAGCGTGAGAAACTCAAACCCATGAATATCCTGTTAGTGGATGATTCTAAGGTGGCACGTAAGCAGTTATCCGACGCCCTTGATATGATCAACATCCCTTATCGAGTGACCGCCGACGGTAAAGAAGCCTTAGTCATGATGGAACAAGCGGCACTAGAGCATCACCCCATAGATATTCTGGTGAGTGATATTGAGATGCCGGGACTTGATGGTTACGAACTGGCATTTGAGGTGCGTGATAATCCATTGACCGCCAAGGCCTACATCATTTTACACACGTCTTTATCCAGCGAAATAAGCGTGAGTCAGGCCCACCAAGTGGGGGCAAATGAAGCGCTGACTAAGTTCGATGCTCACGAGTTGATTGATGCCATGTTGCGTGGTGCCGATTTAGCCATGAAGCAGCGCCAATAAGGCGCTTGTTAGTTTTTTGTATGCTTTTTGCGGGACAAGGGTAATTTAGTTAGCTTATTTCCCCGCAAAACTAGACAAGTCTAGTCACATCCTATAAAAACCTTATTGGCCTCATTTCCGAAGGTGCGCGTTGGGGATCTCAACCGAAATATAATAACGACAGGTTAAACCATGAAACAAGAATCATCATTATTAGCTAAGTTGGCTAATGGCAGTCTCGTATTACAAATCTTATTAGGGATTATCGCTGGTGTGGTGTTAGCGAGTTTTTCACCCGATAGCGCAAAAGATATCGCCTTCTTAGGCAGTTTATTTGTTGGAGCATTAAAAGCGATTGCTCCAATACTGGTATTTATCTTAGTAGCATCGTCGATTGCCAATCAAAAGAAAAATACGCAAACCAATATGCGCCCAATTGTGATCCTGTATTTATTGGGTACCTTTGCCGCGGCGTTAACTGCTGTGATTTTAAGCTCTATTTTCCCCACGACTTTAGTTTTGGTTGCTGGTGTGGAAGGTACAAGTCCTCCACAAGGTATTGGTGAAGTGATCCATACCTTATTATTTAAACTGGTTGATAATCCAGTGAATGCGTTAATGACGGGCAACTATATTGGTATTCTTGCTTGGGGTGTGGGTTTAGGTTTAGCCTTACATCATGCTAGCGATTCTACTAAGCAAGTATTTGCCGACATGAGCCACGGCATTTCGCAAATGGTGCATTTCATTATTCGTTTAGCACCTATTGGTATTTTTGGTTTAGTTGCTGCGACGTTTGCTGAAACCGGTTTTGCCGCAATTGCGGGTTATGCGCAGTTATTGGCAGTATTATTAGGTGCGATGGCCATTATTGCCTTAATCGTTAATCCTTTAATTGTTTACGTGAAGATTAAACGCAATCCCTATCCGTTGGTATTTCGTTGTTTGCGTGAAAGTGGCGTGACGGCATTTTTTACCCGCTCGAGTGCGGCGAATATTCCGGTGAATATGGCGCTGTGTGAAAAATTAAATCTGCATGAAGACACTTACTCAGTCTCTATTCCGTTAGGTGCCACCATCAATATGGGCGGCGCGGCGATCACTATTACGGTATTGACCTTAGCTGCGGCGCATACCTTAGGCATTCAAGTCGATTTACTCACCGCATTGTTATTGAGCGTTGTCGCCGCTATTTCGGCTTGCGGCGCCTCGGGTGTGGCGGGGGGGTCATTACTATTGATCCCACTGGCTTGTAGCTTGTTTGGTATTTCTAATGATGTCGCCATGCAAGTAGTCGCTGTCGGCTTTATTATTGGTGTGGTTCAAGATGCTGCCGAAACCGCATTGAACAGCTCTACTGACGTTATCTTTACCGCTGCTGCTTGTGAAGCCGCTGAGAATAAAGCTAAACTGAGTTAACGAGTGCTGTTATTCGTATTGAAAAGTATTATGGAAGCAGTCACTTAGGTGGCTGCTTTTTTTATGGGAGTCGTTATGATCTTTTTTGATTTTAGAGTGCTAGATGCCGCAAAGCTCTGGTATGGGATAAATGACACTGTGATGGGCGGTTTGTCCCGCAGTAAGATGACGGTGTCACCTTTAGGCTATGGTGAGTTTAGTGGCCATGTGTCGCTGGCAAATGGCGGCGGGTTTGCTTCAGTGCGTTGTGAGTTTAGCCCTATAGATGTCAGTGAGTTTACTGGGATTTACCTCGAACTCGATGGCGACCGAACTAAAGACTATAAAGTGAATTTAAAGGATGTCGACACACCACAAAGTACGGTGTATCAAGCGCCTATGCCCACGCCAACTCACCAAACCTTTGGCGTGAGTAGTGCCAGAGTCTTGAATTGGCAGCGGATAGAAATTCCATTCCGTGATTTCAAGCCCCAATGTCGGGGTAAACCGATTTCCCGAGTGGCAATAGATTTAAGCCAAGTCTGTAGTCTAGGGCTAGTGATTGGTGCCCAGCAGAGTGGTGATTTTTCTTTGAAAATCAAAGAAATTGGCTACTATTAGCGTTTATAGTTGGTTTCTTATCATGAGTTTTTGCCCCTAATTGCTTGTCCCTTATTGCTTGCTATTGATGGTGCTGGCATTTCTAGGCTTCATTTAAGAAAAGAAAAGAAAAAGGATAAGGCCGAGGCACTTATCCTTATGGTGGGCAGGGCAAGGTTGTGAGTTTGGCGAAAGCTGCTGCTTAAGCGCCGACAATCCCTAATGGCTTGGCGGTTTGCCACGCGCCGCGGGTAAAATCTGGGAAGGTGACTGAATTACTGCGGTCATTGACTGAATGTTCACTTAAGATATTCACCACCGACCAAGACGCGCCATCGTACACATCCTGATCTAAGGCCTCGCCATTGCGCAGGCAATAAATCATGCGCCATAACATCACAAAATCCATGCCGCCGTGGCCGCCGTTAATCTCAGCTTCTTTGCCTATGCGTTGCCACAGAGGGTGATCATATTTGTCATACCACTTTTGCATGTCCATATCCCACTCGTGGTAACTCTGACCAAAGCCACCATTTTCGACGGCGATACGATTCGGGAAACCCGCAAACACGCCATTTGTTCCTTGGATCAAATTGTGGCGACTGTAAGGTCTTGGGCTCGTAGTGTCATGCTGCACCATAATGGTCCGGCCCTTAACGGTCTTAATCAGACTGGTGTTGATATCCCCATTGATGTACTTGAGCTGATTACGCTCATGATCGGCGGGAAATTCACGTTTAGCATAGAGCGCACGGCCAAGAGCGGGTGAACTCATCGAGGTTAGATAATCAAATCTATCACCGCGGTTGATGTTCATATACTGGGAAACCGGCCCTAAACCGTGGGTCGGGTACAAGTTACCGTTGCGCTTGGTATGCCAATAAGTCCGCCATGAGCCCGTCTTATGGTCTATTTCCTTCATCTGCCAACGTAGCTCGTGGATATAAGCGGCTTCACCGTGGAGCAACTCACCAAACACACCTTGGCGTACCATGTTGAGAACCATAAGTTCTTCACGGCCGTAGTTGACGTTCTCCATCATCATGCAGTTTTTCTGAGTGCGTTCAGCGGTATCCACAATTTGCCAGCATTCTTCTACTGTGAGTGCTAACGGTACTTCGACAAAGGCATGTTTACCGCTTTCCATCGTCTCTATCGCCATAGGCGCGTGCCATTCCCATGGAGTAGAAATGATCACAATATCAATATCATCGCGGCTTAAGAGATCGCGATAGCTCAGGTCATTACCAGTATAGACAGCCGGTTTTGGCCGATTCTGTTTAACGATATGATCCACGGCTCTGTCCAGCACCGCTGTGTGAGTATCACAAATGGCTTTAAGTTCAACGCCTTCTAAATGACAGAATTGCTCGATATGGCTAAAACCCCGCTCGCCAACACCGATAAAGCCAACTCGAACCACGTCCATCTTGGGTGCTATGAGTCCGATAACGGATTTACCCGCTTGTGGTTTAGGGGCGACACTACTGGCGTAGGCGTTGAGGGCAATATTGGCTGTGACGAGTCCGGCGGTAGCTGCACCCGCTGCTTTAAGAAAGTGACGACGATGAATGTTATGCATAGCGCTTCCTGCTTTATTTTTGTTTTGTAGGGATATTGAAATATCACTTGGTCTTATTTGTGCGGTAATTCACTTATGGGTTATATCAGAAACCCTATTAAAATTGGCAATAAAAGATGTAACAAACTCATTCATCTAGGAAGATAAGTCTTTTAGCTGCCTTTACTTTAGCGATAAGTAAATAGTGATAAAGATCGCGTTTTTATTTTTAGATTGAGCTACACTGCCGATTAATTAGTCAAAGGGATTTATCTTTTATATTTTAAATATTTAGCAAATTTAAATTAACCAAAAAGTTACATTTGACGGGCGATTTGAAGTAATTTGCTGCTGTGGGGAGTAAAGAGTTAAATGGGTTCTATGCTTAATGTACTACCACAACTGACATTCACTTTAGGTGATTGGGTATTGCATAAGGATATCAGGATGTCTGGGATTGAAAAACGCCGTCGCCTTCATTGGCGGGAGACAGATATGCAAAATCGTGAAATTATAGGTCGTTGGTTAGATGGGCGTCCTTTATTGGGGGACAAAATTACCCTCTATAAAGAAGACGATAAATATTTTTTAGAAACTTGGTTTAGCGATGGCTGCCATAGTTTAGATGAAGTCTATATGACGCAAACTCCTGAGGGCCATAAGCTAGAGGATGTTGGCGGCAATTTCTTTGGTGAATTTTTTATCGTTACATCGTCGCAGCAATTACAATTTTGTAATGAGCAGGGCTGTTATTTCCAAGCAGAAAAATTAGCGGCTGATGTCGATTTTGGTCAAGGTATACGCGTCGCTTAAACGACGACAGTAGAATCCGTAAATAACGAAGGTCGCACGATAGCTAAGAGCTAAGTCGCGACCTTTTGCTTTTATGGAATTGTAGCGAGTGGCTTAAGTTATTCAGTAAATGGATGTTTGCTGCTAAAAAACAGCGATTTACCCGAATAGGGATGGGTCAAACTTAAGCTTTGTGCATGTAAACATAAACGCGGTCTGGCCTTGATAACCTCGGCATCACCGTAAAATTCATCGCCTAAAATTGCATGGCCTAGGGCGAGCATATGCACACGTAATTGATGAGTACGGCCGGTTTCTGGCGAAAGCTCGACTAAGGTGCTGTTTTCTCGGCGCTCTAATACACGGTAGTGAGTGAGGGCGCTTTTGCCGCCAGTCTCTCCCACCTGTAGCGTTTTTTGATAGGGCGGATGTTCAGTGTCTGGCACTATCGCGAGGTCAATAATGCCCTGTTCCTGCTGCACATGTCCCATCACTTCGGCAATATAGACTTTCTTACTCTGTCTATCTTGAAACTGTGTTTTTAAATGCGACTCCGCTTTTTTATTACGGGCGAACACCATAATGCCCGAGGTCGCGCAGTCGAGCCTATGCACTAAAATCGTTTCTGGATAAAGGGCTTGTAAGCGGGTTAATGCGCAATCGAAGGTGTGAGCCGCTCGACCCGGATTAGACAATAATCCCGAAGGTTTATTGATGATAATCAGATCTCTATCTTTATAGCGTATGTCTAGCCAAGGAACTGCTGGGGGCTGGTAATCAAATATCTGCATCTTGTCCTCATTTTTGCGCGGCCATACTAGCAAAATTTACGCAGGCACACAGCATAATCTCATGCTTGCTTATTCTTAGAGGGGTGAGGGCAAATATTCTACAGGCGTCTTACGGCTCCAAATACGGGTATAAGCCATCAGCTGCGGATAAAAAGTGCGGAACGCGGTTTCGATTTCTATCTGCATTTTATTGACGACTTTATGGGCATCTTTAAACAGTGCGGCTTGCGGATGCTGTTTGGCCACTTGTGCTAAGGCTTGTTGTAATCCTTTTTCGGTGATGTAGCTGCCTAGCCAATCGGCGCTGCGCATTGTGGGCAAGAGTGTAAATAATGCCTCTGGATGGTATGGATCAACGCCTTGCGTGGCGAAAGAATCTAACGCGTCATAGGCCTTGCTACTGAATTCATCCAAGGGTTGGTGGTGATATTCTTCCCAATAGTAAGCTAAATAGTGATCGAAACTCACCGCCATGAGTTCTGCTGCTATGCTTCTTAAGGGCGCAGGGAAAGCTTCCATTAATTCAATCGTCAATTCATGGCTGGCGCAGAGGGTATTAATCTCTTGGTTTAGCCATAAGGCTTGGCGTAACTCCATTGGGGCTTGCGCAATTGGCGCTTGAATATAGTTACCTGCTACGTTGGCAGCAAGGTGGGTTTTACTGATGTCGGCGAGATGTAAGTGTGTAAGAAAGTTCATTATTTGTGCTTGGTTAACCACGTCGGTTCACGGTATCATGCACAAGCGCGCTTAGGAAAGCGCCGAAGCTAAAAATGCAGTATTTTTTCACTTTTTATTGATAATGACATTTGATTCGCCGTAAATAATTATGGCTGACTTCAACGTTGACATAGTAATCGATAAGGGAAAAGTGAAATAAAATCAATAACCTTTTTTAGGATCATGGATGATGTGGAACTGGTTCACCAAAATGCTCGGTAAAGACGAGCAGCAGAAGCGCAAAAAAGTGCTAATAGAAATCCCCTTTGAACAACACCGTTTCAGCATGGATGACTTTAGTCGCTCGCGGCTAAAATTCGATACCGATGACAATCTGCCCCAAGATGGCATCAATCCAGTGGAACCCGAGCAAGAAGTGGACACTGGCAATAAGTAATCTTGATCTTATTGGCCTCTAACCATAGACTAGCCGCCGTTCTAAGCTATCTAGAGGCCAATATGCGCGTTGCAGACTTTTCTTTCGATCTCCCCGATGAGCTGATCGCTCGTTATCCTATGGCGCAGCGTAATGCATCCCGTCTGTTAACCTTAGACGGCAACTCTGGTGCGTTAGGCGACAAACAGTTTACCGATCTGCTGGGGATGATTAATCCCGGCGATTTAATGGTGTTCAACAATACCCGAGTGATCCCCGCGCGCATGTTTGGTCAAAAGGCCAGTGGCGGTAAGTTAGAAATTTTAGTTGAGCGTATGCTCGATGATAAGCGCATCCTCGCCCACGTTCGTAGCTCTAAATCCCCTAAAGTGGATTCGTTAATTCATCTCGATGGTGGCTATCAGATGAAGATGGTCGCCCGTCACGATACTTTGTTTGAACTTGAGTTGTTATCCGAGTTAACCATCTTAGAAGTGCTTGAAGCAGTAGGGCACATGCCTTTGCCTCCTTATATCGATAGACCCGATGAAGATGCCGACAAAGAGCGCTATCAAACTGTGTATAACCAAAACCCTGGTGCAGTTGCCGCGCCAACGGCGGGTTTACATTTTGACGATGCCATGCTCGATGCATTAAAAGCCAAGGGCGTGAATGTCGCGTTTGTGACCTTGCATGTGGGCGCGGGAACATTTCAGCCAGTGCGTGTCGATACCATTCTTGAACACAAGATGCATTCCGAGTGGGCGAATGTACCGCAGGAAGTGGTTGATTTAATCGCGCAAACCAAAGCTGCGGGTAAACGTGTGGTGGCCGTAGGGACGACGTCAGTGCGCTCCTTAGAAAGTGCGGCACGCGCAAGCCTTGGCGAACTCAAAGCTTTTAGCGGCGATACTGATATCTTTATTTACCCAGGTTATGAATTCCAAGTGGTCGATGCTATGGTGACAAATTTTCATCTACCTGAATCAACTTTGATCATGTTAGTGAGTGCTTTTGCCGGTTTTGATCATGTTATGGCGGCGTATCAACATGCTATCACGCAAAAATATCGCTTCTTTAGCTATGGCGATGCGATGTTTGTGACGAAAAAAGCCCACTAGACCAAGATTTTGTTTTAAAATAGCCGCCCAAAGTGAGATTGTGCGGCAATTTTTTTCGTTAAAAGATTGAACCTTTTAACGCTGTCCCCATCTCTATTGTTAATCAAAATGGCATTAGCCATTAAAAATGTAGTCAGACTGTTTATCTGGCGAGGTGAATTATGAAATTTGAATTAGACACTACCGACGGGCGTGCGCGCCGTGGTCGGTTAATTTTTGATCGTGGCACAGTAGAAACCCCCGCTTTTATGCCGGTAGGAACCTACGGCACAGTGAAAGGCATGACACCGGAAGAAGTACGTGCCACTGGCGCGGATATTTTGCTCGGTAACACTTTCCATTTATGGTTGCGCCCAGGCGAAGAAATCATGCGTAAGCACGGTGACTTGCATGACTTTATGAACTGGCAGCGTCCTATTTTAACGGACTCGGGCGGTTTCCAAGTGTTTAGTCTTGGCGATATCCGTAAGATCACCGAAGAAGGTGTACATTTCCGTTCGCCCATTAATGGTGAAAAAATCTTCTTAGATCCTGAAAAATCAATGCAAATTCAAGATGCATTGGGTAGTGATGTGGTGATGATTTTTGACGAATGTACCCCGTATCCTGCCACCGAAGATGAAGCGCGCAAGTCAATGCAGATGTCTTTGCGTTGGGCGAGACGTTCGCGTGATGAATTTGACCGTTTAGAGAACCCTAACTCACTCTTCGGTATTATTCAGGGCGGTGTGTATGAAGATTTACGCGACGAAAGCTTAAAAGGCTTAGTCGATATTGGTTTCGACGGTTATGCCGTCGGTGGTTTGGCCGTAGGAGAGCCTAAAGCAGATATGCATCGCATTCTTGAGCATATTTGCCCGCAAATTCCTGCAGACAAACCTCGCTATCTGATGGGGGTCGGTAAACCAGAAGATTTAGTTGAAGGTGTACGTCGTGGTGTTGACATGTTTGACTGTGTGATGCCAACCCGTAATGCCCGCAACGGTCATCTGTTTACGAGTGAAGGTGTGATCAAAATACGCAATGCGCGTCATAGAGATGACACGTCACCACTTGATACTAAGTGTGATTGTTATACCTGTAAAAATTATTCACGGGCGTATCTTTACCACTTAGATCGTTGTAATGAGATTCTGGGTGCGCGTTTAAACACCATTCACAACTTGAGATACTATCAAATGTTAATGGAAGGTTTGCGCGGTGCGATTGAGACGGGTACATTAGACGCCTTTGTGGCGGACTTCTATACCAGTCAAGGTCGCGAAGTACCAGAGTTAGTCGATTGATTTTTTGCTAATAAGAAGAGAAAAACTATGTTTATTTCAAATGCATATGCAAGCGCTGCCGGCGCACCACAAGGTGGCGGCACGATGGAACTGATTTTCATGCTGGCGATTTTCGGCCTGATTTTCTATTTCATGATTTTCCGTCCGCAATCAAAACGCGTTAAAGAGCACAAAAATCTGATGTCTTCATTAGGCAAAGGCGATGAAGTGTTAACCAGTGGTGGGATTTTAGGCAAGATTGCAAAAATCAGCGACGAAAGCGATTACGTGTTACTGAGCTTGAACGACACAACACAAATCACGATCAAAAAAGACTATATTGCAGCTGTATTGCCTAAGGGCTCTATCCAGTCGTTGTAAGCCAAGAGGGCTCAGGCGTGTTAAATAAATACCCAATGTGGAAAAACATTATGGTGATGCTCGTCATCGCCATAGGTTGTTTCTATGCCGTACCTAACCTTTTTGGTGAAGATCACGCGGTGCAAGTGGTGGCGACTCGAGGTGCTGAAGTAACAGCATCTACCCAAGCCAGTGTGAACGAGCTGTTAGCCAGTAAGAGCATTGCGGTAAAGCGCTCTGAGCTTGAAAAAGGTCAGTTGTTAGTCCGTTTGCAAAATGCGGATCAACAGCTACTGGCGAAAGAAATCATTGCTGACAGTTTAGGTGACAAGTTTACTGTGGCACTTAACTTAGCGCCTGCGACGCCTAAGTGGCTTGAGTCCATGGGTGGTAGCCCAATGAAGCTTGGTCTTGACCTTCGCGGTGGTGTGCATTTCCTCATGGAAGTGGACATGGGCGAAGCGATTCGTAAGATGGAAGAAGCTAAAGTCGCTGATTTCCGTTCACAATTACGTGAAGAAACCATTCGTTATGCTGGTATTCGTGTTAATGCCACTGGAATTGAAATCAAGTTCCGTGATGCTGAAAACTTAGCGACTGCCGAGCGTTTTCTTAAGACTCGCAATCAAGATATGGTGTTCACCGACGCTAGCCGTGGCGAAGATTTCGCGCTGCAAGCTGTGATGAGTGAAGCTTATCTAAAGCAGATTAAAGAAGAAGCACTGCAACAAAACATTACCACAATTCGTAACCGTGTTAATGAGTTAGGTGTGGCTGAGCCTGTAGTACAACGTCAAGGCGCCGAGCGCATTATCGTTGAGTTGCCAGGTGTGCAAGATACGGCTCGTGCTAAGGAAATCTTAGGTGCAACCGCATCAATTGAATTTCACATGGTGGATGACAAAGCCGATCCGAATGCTGCGCAATCAGGTCGTGTACCTGCGGGTTCTGAAGTGTATCAGCGCCGCGAAGGTGGCACTGTGATATTGAAGAAAGAAGTGATGTTGACGGGTGATCATATCACTGGCGCACAACCTAGCTTTGACCAGTACAGTCGTCCTCAGGTCAGCATCAACCTCGACGCTAAAGGTGGTACCATTTTCTCTGACGTGACCAAAGACAACATAGGCAAGCCTATGGCGACTTTGTTCATCGAGTATAAAGACAGTGGTGAACGCAATGCCGATGGCAGCGTTAAGATGCTGAAAATTGAAGAAGTAATTTCGGTTGCTACTATTCAAGCCCGTTTAGGCCGTAACTTTGTGATCACTGGCTTAAGTCATGGTGAAGCACAAAACCTTGCGCTATTACTGCGTGCGGGTGCCTTGATTGCTCCTGTATCAATTGTTGAAGAACGTACCATTGGTCCAAGCTTAGGTGCTGAAAACATTCAAAGCGGTGTGCAAGCTATGGTATGGGGTATGGCAGTTGTCTTACTCTTTATGTTGGTTTACTACCGTAGCTTTGGGCTTATTGCTAACCTGGCTTTAACTGCAAACTTAGCCATGGTTGTGGGCGTGATGTCTATGATCCCTGGCGCTGTGTTAACCCTACCCGGTATTGCCGGTATGGTGTTGACGGTCGGTATGGCGGTTGACGGCAACGTGCTGATTTATGAGCGTATTCGTGAAGAGCTTCGTGCAGGACGTAGCGTACAGCAGGCAATCCATGAAGGTTATGGTAATGCTTTCTCAACTATCGCCGATGCGAACATCACCACCTTCATCACTGCGCTCATTTTGTTTGCCGTAGGTACTGGTGCGATTAAAGGCTTCGCTGTGACCTTAATGATAGGTATTGCGACTTCTATGTTTACCGCCATCGTGGGTACTCGCTCAATCGTTAACGCGATTTGGGGTGGTAAGCGCGTGAAGACTCTGTCTATCTAAGGGGAAGTGACAATGATTGAAGTTTTATCCTTAAAACATACAGTAAACTTCCTCCGCCATGCACTGCCTATTAGCATTATGTCGGCAGTGTTAGTGCTGTGCTCGCTGGTATCGCTCGCAACTAATGGCGTTAACTGGGGTCTTGATTTCACTGGCGGTACTGTTGTTGAAATGGAGTTTACTCAGCCGGTTGATTTGAATGCGCTGCGTGTGCAACTGACGACGCCAGATTCCGAAGGTGCGATCGTGCAAAACTTCGGTTCTAGCCGTGACGTACTTGTACGTTTACAGGTGAAAGAAGGCGTTAAGAGCGATGTGCAGGTTAAGTCTGTCATGGAAGCCGCACAGAAAGTTGACCCACAAGTGCAGCAGAAGCGTGTTGAGTTTGTTGGCCCACAAGTGGGTAAAGAACTGGCAGAGCAAGGTGCATTGGCGGTATTAGTTGCGCTGATTTGTATCATGATCTATGTGTCGTTTCGTTTCGAATGGCGCTTAGCGTTTGGTTCTGTAGCAGCACTGGCGCACGATGTCATCGTGACCTTAGGGGTGTTTTCGTTATTCCAATTGGAATTTGACTTGACCGTATTGGCGGGCTTGTTGACGGTGGTGGGTTACTCACTTAACGATACTATTGTGGTATTTGACCGTATCCGTGAGAACTTCCTTAAGATGCGTAAGAGCGATCCTGAAGAAATAGTTAACATTTCAATCACTCAAACGATGAGCCGTACCATTATTACAACGGGCACGACTTTGGTGACTGTTGTGGCCTTGTTCCTTAAGGGCGGCACTATGATCCATGGCTTTGCGACTGCATTGCTGTTGGGGATTTTTGTGGGTACTTATTCCTCTATCTATGTGGCGAGCTTCTTGGCCGTTAAACTGGGTATCAATCGTGAACACATGATGCCAGTTGAGATTGAGAAAGAAGGCGCAGACCAACCTCCTATGATGCCTTAAAGGTTAATTTCGAGTTAAAAAGCCACCTATGAGGTGGCTTTTTTTTGCATCAATTTTGAGGCATATCTGACATTCTGCTAGCAAACTCACAAAGTTATAGTCAGTTATGCTGTAAAAGGTGAATGTTAATTTATTTAACAACTGATGTAAAAATCAGCGCTCGACAGCCTCGGCTATTTAGCAGTAGGATGTCGGCAACCCATATTCTAGAGAGTTGTAGCCGTAGGATGTCGCATGGAAGAACGTAAAGTGTTAGTTGCTGGTGGTAATTTATTGCAGGCCCACACATGGAAAGGTTTATTGGAGGCCTGTGGCATTCATGTTGAACTCAGAGGTGAAGCGTTATTAGGCGGCATTGGTGAACTCCCTACTGGGATGCAAAACGTCGAGTTATGGGTAGGTGAGTCCCAATACGCGTCGGCACAAGTTCAATTGAATGCGTTGGATGTTGAAAGTCCGCAATGGCAGTGTGTGCAATGCCATGAGACTAATGAAGGCAGTTTTGAGCTTTGCTGGCAATGTAGCTCAGAGCGCAGCGAAAGCCACAACTAGCCTTTCACTGGCAACCTTCTCAGCTTTGCGGTGAGGCTGAAAGATTGCGTCTGCAGGATGAGAAGATTACACTTTGCTGATAAGCGGACATTCATCATGTCATTCAATATCTTATCTAGGAGTTAGTGATGCAGCATCCCAATGCATTTTCCGCCCTTGTTGACGCTATTCTGCCTAATATCACCGAAGTGACAATCGAAGCTTATCAGGCCGATGACCGCTGGCACCTTGTTGATGTGCGTGAGGATCGTGAGTGGCTGCAAGATCATTTACCCCAAGCGAAACATTTAAGCCGGGGTATTTTAGAGCGTGATATCGAAGCGCGTTTCCCCGATAAAAATACACCCATATTACTCTACTGCGCGGGTGGTGCGCGCTCCGCCTTGGCTGCCCATAATCTGCAACTTATGGGTTACACCCACGTTGCATCTATGATTGGTGGCTATAAGGGCTGGATACAGCGTCAACTGCCAGTCGTGCAGGACTAAGCGTTCAGGATCTCATCTAATGCAATATTTTCCCTTGTTTGTCGATACGGTTAATTTGAATGTTCTACTGGTGGGGGCGGGCGATGTGGCGAGCCGTAAGTTAGCACTGCTGACACGTACTGAAGCCAATATCCACGTGGTAGCGCCAGAGGTGAACCCTGAAGTGCAACGTTATGCAGATGCTGGCCGCATTTTGTTATCCCAGCGTGAAGTTGTCCATGCCGACGTTCAAAATTATGATTTGGTGTATTTAGCTACGGCAAACGACAGTCTTAATGCAGAGTTAGCGACCTTAGCTACCGCGCGTGGTATCTGGGTTAATGCCGTTGATAATCCGGCCTTTTGCCGCTTTATCACTCCTTCTATTGTGGATCGAGGTCGTTTAGTGGTCGCGATCAGCACTGCGGGCGCTGCACCGGTATTTGCACGCACGATTCGCTCGCGTTTAGAATCTAGCCTACCGCAGTCACTCAAACCGTTATTCGATTTTGTCGCCGATAGACGCGTCGAAGTACAAGATAAACTCGATTCAACCTCGAAACGCCGCTTATTTTGGGAGCGTTTTTTCGATACCAATGGCGACCGTTTCGATAGTCGTACCACTGAGCATTACCATAATGCGTTTAATAACTTAGTCTGCCGCGGCGAAATCCTTTTGTTGGATGATGCAACCTCTGTGGACTTACTGCCGCTCGCCGCCATGCCGCTATTGCAGCGCCTCGATTGTATATACAGCCAAGGTGATTTAAGCGTTGAACTCGCTGAACTTGTTCGCCGCGACGCAGATCGCGGTTTTTTACCCGCTTTCAGTGAGTTGAGTCAACAGTATGAGCTGGGTACGCGCATGCTACTGGTAGCGGATACGCAAAAAATCAGCTTGTTGAAAGCCCATTTCCCCATGGCTAAACATCTGCGACCCGGTGCGATTTAATTTCTTACCGATTCAGCCTTGGGTTCGATTTAACCTTTTGTTCGATTGCACTTTATGTTCGATTTCATGGGCGTATTCTATTGTTCGTTTGAGCTAATGCCGAGTCTCAGGTAGACTCGGCAGCCTTATTTTAGGATTTCGCTGTTTCAGGATTTCACTCTGCATTTAGGATGACTATGGCCCTCAAGGCGACCGTGTTTAAAGTCAATTTACAGATAGCCGATATGGATCGGAATTATTACCAAGACCATCAATTGACGCTTGCACAGCATCCTTCCGAAACCGATGGCCGCATGATGGTGCGTTTACTCGCGTTTATTGTGAATGCCAGCGAAACCTTAAGTTTTAGTAAAGGTCTGTGCGTCGATGACGAGCCAGAGCTATGGGACAAAACCCTATCCGGTGAAATTGATCTGTGGGTTGAGTTTGGTCAGGCCGATGAAAAATGGCTGCGAAAGGCCAGCGGCCGTGCCAAAGTCGTGCAGCTCTTTACCTATGGTGGTCGCAGTGTACCGATTTGGTGGAAACAGAATCAGCAAGCGTTAGAGCGTTATCAGAATTTAAAAGTGTGGAATATTGCCGAAGAGTCCGTCACGGCGATGGAAGCCTTTGTTGGGCGTAATATGGCATTGCAAGTTTCGATTAGTGAAGGCCAAATTTGGTTATCGGATAATGAAACCAGCGTGTTGATTGAGCCTGAAATTCTCAAAGATATTGAATAACATGTTTTGTAAAAAAAGAGCCTGCAATTGCAGGCTCTTTCCGTTTATCACTTTTAAGTATCAGTAAGAGTATCGATTTTGATTTATTTGAAGCTCAGTTCCCAGCTATCGATATAGCCAGCATCACCACGGCCACTGTCTACGGCTTTTAACTTCCATACGCCGTTCGAATTCGCACCTGTCATATCTGCGGTATAGCTCTTGTTGATATTGTCTGCACCAAGACCTGTGTTGTTATGCAGGGTAACCGTTTTTCCTGAAGGGCTGATCAGCTGCACTTTTAAGTCACCAATGTAAGGGTGGACTATGTTCACGACTGCAGTCACAGTACCTGAATCACCTGTGCGAGTAACCGTGATTGGGCTAGTGATCCCCGCCGCTTTGTTATCAGGAATATTATAGTTATCAGCATTGGTATAGCTCGTTGGCGTACCGCCGCCATTAGACGCTGTGTAGTTCGCCGTTAACGACACACCAGTGAAAGCCGAATCGCCTTTCACCATAGCATAGTAAGTGCCTGATTGTACGTTGGTGATTGGACAAGACTCACTATTGCCACTTTTATACGGACGGCAATCGTAATTAGTGGTGGTTGGCGCCGCGCCATATTGCACATACAAGTCCGCATCACCTGTGCCACCGTTCATCACAAAGCCTAGGTTAGTTGCACCTGCTGGAACCTCAAATGAAAAATGTAATTCTTCACCTGTTGCGCCTGCTAAACCTGTTTTCGCCACACCGTTCACCAGAACACTATCGCCCGGTTCGGTTGGATCGACAGGATCCGTTGGACCAGTACAAGATGCGTCTAGGAAGGCTTTTGCTGCAACTGCATTAACTAAACCATAGCCATAGTAGTTGTCACGACCTGCAGTACCAAGATCTTCTGCAGTCATTTTCAATGCGTTACGGACTTGCGCCGCACTACATTCTGGGTGGTAGCTCCACACTAAGGTCGCAACACCTGACACATGCGGTGTCGCCATTGATGTACCATTGTAGTACTCGTAATCTTTATTGCCTTGGTTGCTGACAGTGACTGTCGCGCCCAGTTGATTGCGCAGTGCTAAACCTGTTGCACGATCAACAGATACAGAAACCATATTGATTTCGTTGTTAGCATCGACAAGGAAGGGGTTTTGTAAGCCGGGTAATGCCGCGTTACTGTAAACAATCGTCGCACTGGCACCTGCATTCTTACAGGCTTTAGCTGCGTTAATTTCAGGGTAGCTAGTGCCTTGATTACCAACACGTTCCACTAAACAAATCTTATTGGTCATGTTGCCGCAGTTGAAGCTTGTGCCGCTAACGGTACATTCTGCCAAAGTTGCAGTGCTGGTACCGTTAAATGGTGCGGGGACATAGCTGCTACCAGAAGGTATCAGGCGATTGTGCGGTACGACACCTGAGTCAAAGTAAGACTGATTGCCGATAGTGATATCGGCTAAACGGCCTTCGCCACGGGTAACAGTCGATAGAACGGCTTCACCAGGGCCAGATATTTCCACTTGGTTGGTGTATTGGGAGAATGCTGAGTGGTCTTTATGGCTATCCACAGAGGCGACAGACATGACGCCATCGTAGGATGCTGGGTAGCTGTGAGTGCTATTCCCATCGTTACCCGCAGCAGCAATCAGGAGAACACCATTATTATAGTGGGCGGCCAGAGCGTTACGCTCAGTGGTGCTAGAACCTGAACCACCTAAACTCATAGTGACAACATTGGCGCCGTTGGTGACACAAGTGTCTACGGCAGCGACTAAGGATGAAGAGTAGCCCCAGCCAGATTCATTAAACACTTTGATCACATGAATATTGGCATTTTGATTTGGCATAACGCCGATCACGCCATCATTGTTGGCAATCGCCGCAATCGTCCCCGCAACGTGGGTACCGTGGGCGTTATTATTGCCCGGCTCAAACCAGTTACCCGTGCCTGAGTTATTGGTCCCTGTGACATTGTTGCCACCTAAGTCGCTGTGACTACGGTCGTAGCCTGAGTCGATAATACAAATAGTGCGGTTGCCCGCTTGGCTATCGCTTAGCTGGGTTGCTCCCACAAAAGTTTGGCCCCAAGGCGTACTTTCACTTAGAAAGCGGCGTGGCATATCTTCTTCGACATATTCCACATCAGCACGGGTTTTTAATGCATTGATCCCTTTGGCATCGAGTTTCACCGAGTAGCTGTTACTGCGGCCGATACGCTTCATTTCCTTCGCTTGTACTTTATTTAATGTGGTATGTTGGGCACTGATTTCAGCCATTTGTGGCTGATAATTCATTGTGGTTGGTAGCGTATCTGTTGTCGCGTCATTGAGTGACTGCAGATCACTCGTTGATTGCACACTATTGGCTGACATGATGGCCGCGGCATCAGTGTTTTTAAACTTCACAATGTAACGCTTTGGCAGTGGGGAGGTTTGTGCTTGTAATGCTACGGCAAAACCTGGGGCTTGTGGTGCTGCTTGTACACCAGCTGAGATCGCAATAGCTAAGCTTGAAAGGCTTAACGCTATTTTAGTGGTTCTGTTGATTGTCATGTTCTTCTTCCATGGTCAATTTAGTGTTAATCATTATTATTTTATGTTTCATAAGAATAACTACGACTCAGATGCTACTCGGTTAGTGAATTTATCTGCGACCACGTCATTTGTAAATCAATTGTTAACGGTATGGCGGTTGGTAAGTATTTGGATTTAATAGTCATTTATAGTGCATATAAATTCAAGTTGTAACGATTTGTAACCAAATTTTATTAAAATATTTGTTTTTTTATGTGATAAACGTGAATAAGTGAATACGAATTTACGACTTCATATACGGGTTTTTGATTGATTTTACCGTTATCAATGCATTGAAATTTATATATATATTTTTTTGTAATTAAAAATAATAAAAACAAACTTTAAGTTTTCATCATAATGATAATATTTTCTCAAGTGATTGATTATGCGAAATTGTTGCAAAAGGCTGTCAATAGGGTGGCAGTTGCCAATGGATTGACTTTACTTAGGCTGTTTGGGAATACGGGGGTTACTTATTTTATAGAACTACTAAAAAATCCTGTGTTCTTTCGTCCACAATGAATCTGGTAAGAACCTATTAATCCACCCCCTGCTTAATTTCGATATTTTACTTAGACAATAAAAAAGCGCCCTAGGGCGCTTTTAGCCGTTAAGCCTTGAATGGCTAGAGCGAGGTGAGAGTACTAAAGTGATTTATTCTTACTTCCCCACACTAGAGCCAATTTGATGGTTGTTAATTACTTAGCGGGCGTTTTTGCGCTTCAACTAAGGTGGAATAGCCGCCACCATTATAGGTTTGGGTGTATCCGGCAGCGACTAAGGCTTCGGTCGCAATACTGCTACGACGACCGCTGCGGCAATACAAGACGACGGGAGCATCTTTGGCGATGCCACGCTTAGCAAACTCCTCTGTCACTTGCTCAAAGGGAATATTGACCGCATTCGCTAAATGACCTTCGGCAAATTCTTCAGGCGTTCTAACATCGAGCACCATAGCGCCTGCGGCAATTTTATCCCATGCGATTGCAGGATCTTGGTCGGCGGCGCTGGCTATCATGGGCATTAGCAGCAGTGGCATGAGTACCAGTGATTGCAAGCTTAATAGGGCTAAGCGCATTAGACTTTGGCCACTGGTTACGAGGTTGTGGGTCACTTTATCTCTCCTTGACGGCTTTTCGGCACGCTTGTATTAGTCAAGCGTGTACTTGCTCACCTATCTCTTATCTCTTATCTTAACTCTTAAGTAGTGACTGTATGTGGCTTAGCTTTGTTTAGCAATTTCAGCCTCTGATTTTACACCCAATTTTCGTAAAACCATGGCGGCAGGACAAAAACCGGTAAAAGCACTTTGGAATAGGTTAGCGCCAACAAATGCGGTTAACCACAGAAAGTTGTGGTGCACATAGGCGGTTAACACCAGTGACAGTAACACCATCAATCCGGCAAAAGCCATAATACTGCGTTCTAATGACATACCTTACTCCTTGAAGCCATCTTGGTGATGGCCTTTGTTGTGGTTAGTTTTGTGTTTGTATCTGAACAGTATTCATACGGTTTTTCATGGCCGTGTAGTACAGCACAGGGATGACAACTAAGGTCAGTATGGTCGAGATAAAAATACCAAAGATCAGACTGATCGCTAAGCCATTGAAAATCGGATCATCAAGAATAAACAATGCCCCTATCATGGCTGCAAATGCAGTCAGCATGATAGGTTTAGCTCGCACGGCGCCAGAGTGGATCACTGCCCGCTCAAAGGGCACGCCGGATGCGGTTTCTTGATTAATAAAATCGACCAATAATATCGAGTTACGCACAATAATCCCCGCCAGCGCTATCATGCCTATCATGGACGTCGCGGTGAATTGTGCTCCGAGCAGGGCATGTCCAGGCATTACGCCAATCACAGTCAGTGGAATTGGCGCCATGATGATAAGCGGCACCAGATACGATCTAAACTGCGCGACCACCAATAAATAAATCGCAATCATACCGACCGCATAGGCGATACCCATGTCTCTAAAGGTTTCGTAGGTGATCTTCCATTCGCCATCCCAGAGCACGGCGACTGAGTCTAACCCTGTGGGTTGGTGAATATAATGCTGATCAAACCCTAAGCCATCGACGCCATCGATTTTGCCCGCCATATCGAACATGCCGTAGAGCGGGCTGTCCAGTGGTCCCGACATATCGGCGACAACCATGATCATAGGGATCATATTCTTATGGATAATCGGTGCATCGATTTTGCCGCGTTTGATGGTTACCAGCTCAGACACAGGCACGGATTGCCCCGTTTGGCTCAGTAACTTCATATTCAGCACTTGATCTAAATCGACTTTCGCGCCTTCGTTTAATTGCAGGCGGATCGGTATCGGTTGTTTTTGCTGGGCTTGATGTAAATAACTCACATCTTTGCCGCCAACGGAGGTGGCAATCAAGTCGACAATATTGCTGTAGGGCACGGCCATCAGGCTGGCTTTACTGCGGTCGATCATCACTTGCCATTTTTGCTGGGCTGCGGGCAAGAAAATATCGATATCGACCACATCTTTGGTTTCATGGAACAGCGCCTGCATCTCGTAAGCGGCTTGCTCGCGGATTGCGGGGCTTGGGCCATACACTTCAGCAACCAGCGGCGACCACACCGGCGGCCCAGGTGGCACTTCAACCACTTTGATATTGGCTTGATATTGCTCGCCAATTTGCTGCAGTTCGTCTCGCACCGATACCGCTATGCTGTGGCTGTCGCGCTTGCGGTGTTTCTTATCCACTAGGTTCACTTGGATGTCGCCAAGCTCTTGGCTGTGACGCAGGAAATAGTGGCGCACTAAGCCGTTAAAGTTCATTGGCGCGTTAGTGCCCGCATACAATTGCAGATGCTCGACCTCAGGGACGGTTGTTAGGTAGCGACTCAAATCCTGCAATACTCTTTGTGTTTGCTCTACGGGAGTGCCTTCTGGCATGTCCACCATCACTTGAAACTCTGACTTATTATCGAAGGGCAGCATTTTAAGCACCACGAGCTGACCCACGGGGAGCGCGACGGCGATGCCGATTAACACAAATACGCCGGCAGCCAGTCCCACTCTTGCCTTACGGGCATTTTTACCCAGCAGGAAAGGACCAATTAAGTGAGTAAAGAGGCGCACCATCTTAGTTTCAGCTTCATCCTCGTGCGAGGCTTGGGCAGTATCGTGTTGGTCATTATGTTTCAGCAGTTTATGACTGAGCCAAGGAGTGACCACAAATGCCACAACGAGGGAAATTAACATGCCCATACTGGCGTTGATGGGGATCGGGCTCATGTAAGGCCCCATTAAGCCCGATACAAAAGCCATCGGCAGCAAGGCTGCGATAACTGTAAATGTCGCCAGAATCGTCGGGCCACCGACTTCATCGACCGCCACAGGAATAAGCTCACTAAAAGACTTTTTGCCGAGTGCCATATGTCGGTGGATGTTTTCTACTACGACTATGGCATCGTCGACCAAAATGCCGATGGAGAAAATCAAGGCGAACAAGGACACGCGGTTTAAGGTAAATCCCCACGCCCAAGAGGCGAAAAGGGTGATCGCTAGCGTGATAATAATGGCCACGCCCACGACTAAGGATTCGCGTGCGCCCATGGTTAAAAAGACCAGCACGACTACGGCGCTGGTGGCAAAAATCAGTTTTAAAATAAGGGTGTTAGATTTATCCGCCGCGGTTTCGCCATAGTTACGTGACACTGTGACTTCGACATTTGCCGGGATCAACACATTGTCGACTTTAGCTATCCGCTCAATCACACTGTCGGCGATGTCGACGGCATTTTGGCCTGCTTGTTTACCAATTGCGATTGTGACAGCGGGATAAATGTCGGTTTTATCTGCGTGCCAAACGCTCTGTTTAGGGATATCACTTTTTAAGCTGATTTCGGCAATATCTGCCAAATAAATCGGAATATTCTTGCCTTGTTTATCTTGATAGACACTGACGACTAATTGCTTGAGATCGTCGATGGATTGTAAAAACTGCCCAGCCTGAACTTTAATCTCTTGATTGCCTTGCACTAAGGATGCAGGCATAGAGACCATATTATTGTCATTCAGGCTTTGTCTTAACTTATCGTAGGTCAGATTAAAGCTGTTCATCTTGGCGGGATCGATACGTATGTTGGCCACCATATCGTGCTGGCCAACGGTATCGATTTCGCGAGTGCCGGGAATACGCTTAATTTCGGTTTCTAATCCAAGGGCGACATGGGTTAGCTGCTCAGCAGACACTTGCCTGTCCTTTGACCATAAGGTCAAACTGACAATGGGCACATCATCGATGCCGCGGGGTTTAATTAGCGGTTCACCCACGCCAGCGCCCCTTGGTAATTTATCCATGTTGGAATAAATCTGGTTGTATAGGCTGACGATGGCATCATTGCGCGCAACACCGACCTTAAAGATGACGATGATCAGCGCGCCATCGGGTTGGGAGAACGAGTACAGAGTATCGATACCTTTGATTTCGGAGATCACTTGTTCCGCTGGCAGGGTGACTAAGTTTTCAACTTCCGTGGGTGTCGCGCCGGGAAAAGGGATAAACACATCGGCAAAGGTGACATCAATTTGTGGCTCTTCTTCTTTTGGTGTCACCAAAATGGCGAATAAGCCAAGTAAGAGCCCGAGAAGTGCTAATAGCGGCGTGATGGCGCTATTTTGAAAGGCAGCGGCAATTCGTCCGGAAATCCCAAGTGTGGTTTGTGGTACTGGAGCATGTTTCATAAAACAACCTCGACAAAGCTTAAGTCGCTAGGGAATTTATTGCTTCTTGCTGAGCAACACTTGGTAGGCATCAACGGCCACCTTGTCACCCGACTTAAGGCCCGCAAGCACTTCTACCTCGCCATCTAAGGGCTCAGTGACACGGACTTGGGTCAGCACAAAGGCTTCGCCTTGTTTAAGGTAAACACTGCTCAGTTCGTTCATTGTGAGCAGTGCAGAGGCGGGCAGTTGGATTTTTTCCCGATCGCCATTTTTAAAGGAAGCTTTTGCCCAAGTACCGGGTTGAAGATTGGCTTCATTTTCTGGCAGATTAATTCGCACTTGATAACTGTGGCTGACGGGATCGGCGAAACTAAAAATCGTGAGGTCAGTTGAGGTGAACTCGCGCCCATCACTTAAACGGACGAGAAATTCGGGGGAATTTTTAAGTTGGTTAATGTAACGCTGTGGCACTTGGGTAATGGCGCGCATTTGACTCGCGGAAAACCCTGAAAGTAGTGCTTGTCCTGGGCTTACGGTTTCGCCAAGTTCGACAAAACGCTCAGTGACTATGCCACTAAAAGGCGCTGAAACGACAGTGTATTTTAAGGATTCGTTGGCTTTGATGACACGGGCTTGTGCTGCACTGACGGCTTGTTCTGTTGCTTTAGCATTGGCGGTGGCTTCATCCATCGCGCCCTTAGAAATCGCGCCTTGGGGAAATAGCTCTTTATAACGTTTGTATTGTGCCTGAGCTTCGACATTTAAAGCCTTCGCTTTGGCTAGATCAGCCTCAAAGCTTGCCAGTTCAGCGCCTTGCTCTTTACTGGTAATTTCCAGTAGGGCGGCTCCTTCGGGGACGACATCGTTAACATCGTAGTTGAGTTTGACAATACGACCAGAGGTTTGCGCCGATACCGTCGCCGCTTTTACTGCTTCAATGGTGGCGTCTAAGGTGACCCAATTCGGATAGGGTTTATTTAAGACTTCGATGGTTTCGACTGAGGCAGCCTGAGCTTGAGTACTGGAAAGTGCCAGCAGTAAGAAAAAAGCACGAGAAATTGATGTCATAACTTATATCACCCCAGATGTAATTTATGAGAAAATTCTAATGGAGTTGTTTTCAATAGGCAATCAATATTTATTAGAAAAATTTAATGTAGTGTTTTTACCTAATTTAGGAATAAGGAATAAGGCCTATAGCGCCTTATTCCTCATGCTTCAGAGCTTCAAATTAAGCCTAAAATTTAGTCATTTAAATAATAGGTTAGTGTGGAAACGATGCGAATTTGTTTAATGTAAGGCGTGCTGCTATCGCGGTCTGAAATAGTGAACTGGCCTTGACTCGCACTTTTAATTTTTCCGAGGCGAGAATCCGAATCCTTAGCAAACTTTTCAGCCACTTCGCGGGCATTTTGAGTCGCTTCTTGCACCATGATAGGTTTGACTGAGTTGAGATCGGTAAACAGAAACTCAGTGCGATTATCATAATCTTGGCTAGCGATCGCTATACCTTCTTTTACTAAGTTAATCATTTGCTTACGGGTGTTCAGCATGAGATCAATCTGTGGGGTATAAACCGATAGGTTCACTTTTGCCGAGTAACGGTATCTGACGTTGGGATCGACATAACCTTGGGCTTGGCGATCTTCAATTGAAGGCAAAGAGACAGTAATTTCGCTGTCGCTAAAGCCTTGTTCCTTTAAAAACGCCACAACACGATCGGTTTTTTGCTGAACCGTCTCATAGAGTTTAGGCAGATTGTTATCGACCTCAGTGAAATTGATTGGCCAAATTGCCACATTGGCTTTGACTTCTTTTTCCGCTAAGCCCTTTACCGTGACAGTGCGTTCCATGGCTTTCATTTGCAATAGTGCTGAGCTTGCTGTCTGGCCTACATAAACAAGTCCAGCGCAAAGGAAACCACCTAACAGCAGGGCAGGAAGGATGTTACTTTTTTCCATAAAAAGAATCTCTTGATTAGATGAACTCAGTCTACGATACCGAATAAACCTCAGTCATGCACTGGGTTTATTCGGAATAGATGCCGCTTAAGGCAGAGGAGATTATGTTGAGAGATGAGTTTTGAAATATCTGTTTAAAGCATTTATTTTTCAGGAGGGATGGCGCTTGGCTGCCATAATTCGACTTTATTGCCATCAGGGTCAATAAACCAGCCAAAGCGGCCAAATTCTGAATCTTCAATACCACCAATCGGTTGACCGCCACCTTGCTCTACTTGTAGGAGTGCTTGCTCTAAATCGTCAACGACAAAGTTGAACATAAACCCTTTATCTGAGGGGGCGAAATAGTCCGTGCTATGGGCGAAAGGAGTCCAAACATGGTAGCCAAGAGTTGATTTATCTGTGTGATAAAACGCGGCGCCTCCCCAGTTTTCAATAGGGACTTGAAGATGGGTTTTGTACCAAGTTGCCAAGGCAACGGGATCGACACTTTTAAAGAAAATTCCACCGAGTCCAATGACTTTAGCCATAGCCGTAGCTGCATTTACAGGAGTATGAATTAACTTTAGGCAATAAATGCTTAAGATACAAAAAAGCCGCAAAAAATGCGGCTTTGGTGTTAGGAATTTATCTTAGAACTGGTAGCTGTATTGAACTGAGTAGTACATACCACTTGATTCAGTAATCGCATTAACAGGGCCTGCGATTGCGCTGTTTTCGATCAGGTGAACTTCTTCACCTTTAATATAAGCGATACCAAAGTCAACCGTGTTTTGTGGGTTGATGTGGTAGCTCATACCCGCTGTATACCAGTTACGGTCAGAGTCTGGGAATGAAATAGAGCTGATTTCGTCCACAACGCCTTGGTCATGCATATAACCCGCGCGCACGGTGAATTGTTCGTTGATTGTGTAAGTGCCACCTAGGCTGAATAACCATGAATCTTTCCATTGGTATTCTTTCAGCGCAACATCACCTACGGCTTGAGTCACTCCAACAGCTGGAATGGTTGCAACACCATCTTTAGCTGTGATTTGTTCAAAATTACCCCATTGGGTGTGCTGTGCTGTATAGTGCAGAGCAAACTTAGGGGTGATTTGATGAAAACCTGCAACTTGGAAGATATCCGCTAGCGGTACATCTAAACTATCAAAACTGGTGGCAACAGCCACTTGTCCAACATTTGGTATATTGGTTGATGTAATGGTATTAACATCACCTTTAACATTCACTGTTGGGCTGAAACGGTAGCTGATACCGAAACGATTGTCTTTATCTAACTCAATTGTGGCACCCACAATACCACCAAACGCCCAACCGTCAGCGTCGACGTCAACCAGAGGTGTCGCGCCCATGTTACGGGTTAAACGGCCTTCACCGTAAATGGCATCAATACCAGCACCGATACTGAACATGTCATTAATACGGTATGAAAGGCTGGTGTTAAAATTAACCGTTGTTACTTCTGTTTCGCCAAGCAGATCATAAGGTGCTGGTGAGCCTGCTGGTAAACTCTTTGAAAGTGAGCTGGCATCGGTACCGGTACCAAAGTTAGAGAAAGCGGCAAAACCTACGGCGAACTTATCGTCGATGGGGTGGATGTAGAAAATATTAGGGATAATTTTAGAGCTACCCGCGTCATCGATGCTGCCTAAGTCAACGGCACCACCGGCAAAGTTAACGTCTTTAACATCAACAGTAATATCGGCATAAGTTAAGCCGAAGGAGATCGCATCTTTATCGAATAATGCCATAGCAGCAGGGTTACGTGATAACACAGAAGCGTTATCGGCAATAACCGCATCACCCGCAAATGCACGGCCCATACCCGTTGCTGATTGGCTGTTTAGTTGAAAACCTGAAGCTAAGGTTTGTGTGCTTGCTAATGCGACAGAAACGGCAATGAGTGTCTTGTTGAATGTTTTCATTATTATTCTCTCTATTTTTTATAAGTATTGGATTTTTATTCGGTCCTAGTCCGCCGAAAGTATTTAAATCCATTTATTAGTCTCCGGCATCTTATGGATTCAATGTACCCTCAACAAGTCCGACCAGAAGTGAAATATGTTAATTTTCAGTTAATTAAAAGTCTTTAAAACAAGAGTGATACTTTAGTATGCTTGAATGGTCTGGCCAGATGCTTGATATGAAGGGCTTTGGGTACCGCTATGGGTTTCAATTGAAGTTAACGGTTTGTAATGGTGTGTTGGGCATTTAAAAGGATACAAAATGTAAAAAGCGCACACTTGTGCGCTTTTTAACATATGGAAGCATATCTAGATTAGAGTGCAGACTTAAATTGTTCGAACTCTGTCGTTACTTTTTCACTTGGAGCAGAGAATTTACTGACTAAAATACCCGCAATAGTCGCGAATATAAACCCAGGAAGGATTTCGTATACTTCAAAAATGCCACCAGTGAGTTGCTTCCAAATCACCACGGTTAATGCACCGACAATAATAGTGGCGATAGCGCCATTACGGCTATATTGCTTCCAAAACAGGGATAACAAGACTACGGGACCAAAGGCCGCACCAAAGCCTGCCCAAGCATAACTCACTAGGCTGAGCACGCTACTTTCAGGATTGAGTGCTATCACACCTGCAATTACAGCGATAGCGAGTACACCTAAACGACCTACCATCATTAGCTCGCGATCATCGGCCTTTGGGCGCAACCATTTACGGTAGAAATCTTCGGTGATGACACTTGAGCAGACTAAGAGCTGTGAGTCGATAGTACTCATGATTGCCGATAAAATAGCGGCGATTAATAGCCCACCAATCCATGGGTTAAACGCCGCTTGAGCTAAATGGATAAATACCGTTTCAGAATTGGCTAATGGCTCTTTGGCGAAATAGAGCGATCCTGCGATACCTGTGGCTAACGCGCCAATGAGAGATAACACCATCCAGCTCATGGCTATACGGCGTGACAAGGGCAGGGCATCGGCACTGCCTATCGCCATAAAACGCGACAAAATATGTGGCTGACCAAAATAACCTAGGCCCCATGCGAGCAAAGATAACATGCCGATGGCAGTGGTTTTGTCATTGACCAATGCCAACATCGCGGGATCGATTGTTTCAATACCTGCATGGCTTTCGGGGTGAGCGAAAACGGCGAAAGGGACAATCAATAGGGCGATGAGCATTAAACTGCCTTGGAAAAAGTCAGTCCAACACACGGCAAAGAAACCGCCAATAAAGGTGTAACCGACTATGATGGCCGAGCCAATCACGAGGGCTGCGGTGTAATCAAGCCCAAAGACCTTCTCAAACAAAATCGCGCCACCGACCATGCCAGAGGAGGCATAGAAAGTAAAAAACACCAGAATAGTGATTGCGGAAACGAGCTTGAGATAGCCTTGGGTATCGTGGAAACGTTTCTCGAAAAAATCCGGTAAAGTGAGGGCGTTATCGGCGAGTTGGGTATAAATGCGCAGTCGTTTGGCAACAAATAACCAGTTTAGCCAAGCACCAATAATTAATCCTACGCCAATCCAGGCTGCACCTAAGCCGCTTAAGTAAACTGCGCCGGGTAACCCCAGTAACAGCCAACCTGACATGTCAGATGCACCCACGCTGAGTGCGGTCACTGCGGGGCCCATTTTGCGGCCACCTAAAATATAATCATCAACAGTATCGGTAGCACGGTAAGCCCAAAAACCTATGCCCATCATCAATACTAAGTAACCAACAAATGTGATTAAAATCGGGGTTTCAATCGTCATCTTGCCTTTTCCCATCTTTTTATTATTAAAAGTGGCAAGCATGCTACCAGATGTTTGAACGTGCGCCCATTAGCAGATGTAAGTGTGATTGAAATCTAACCTCCGATAACATGAAAATATCGGAGATTGATTTTTAAATGCAAATTATAACAATAGCTTAAATAAATATATTCTTGATTTCGTCTTTTATATAGCTAAGGTCAGCTTGATCCTCACCTATGAGCAAAATAAATGCATCGGGCGTTTCAAAGCCCATCCCTTGATATTTACCGTCGGCGAAGGTTTTATCCAACACCATACGTTTCTCGAGTGGCACGATAAAGAGTGTCACCTTACTTTGTTCGCCCTGAAGTACTAAGTGCAGGCTTTTTACCCCTTGAAAATCGCAATAAGAGGTGTAATACACTTTGCCCGGTTGTTGGGTAAATTTGGCATTGCCAAAGTCTTTTATCGACGCAAGCTGGGCATTGACTTGACTAAAATTGACATTTTGATCGACATGCAAGGCAATATCTTCATGGTAGACATGGGCCAAGGCATGTTCAGCCAAATCAATAGGCCCTAAGCGTAATAGGCTGAAGCTGATGCCTACCACAAACGCGACTGAGGCTGCCATGGCCACTAAAAAAAACGTTTGCCGGCGCTGTTTATGGTGCTGTTGTAACTGCTGACGCAAAATGAGTTTGTCGGCGAGATCCTCAGCCACATCCACTTTCAATGCGTTGCTCAGTTTGGCATCAAGGTTTTTAAGCTCATTGATTAGGGCTTGGTTTTCTGGCTTGGCATTGATCTGCGCCAGAAAGTCAGCATCTTGATTATGAGGATCTTCATAAGCTTGACGTCTAAATTTAAGCTCATCCATTGGATTGACCTCTCACATCATTCTTCTCAAGTAATTCTTTCAATTGGCTCCTCGCCCGAAATAAACGCGTCATTACGGTGTTGCGATTGAGCTCCATCAGCTCGGCGATTTCATCGCCGCTAAAGCCACCAATGAGCTGGAGTAAGAGTGGTTCACGGTATTCGATATCCAGCTTGCCAATTTGTCGACGGATCAGATATTGCTCGGCCTGCTCTTCACTGCTATTGGAGATATTGTCCTCTAAGGTATCTTGCTCAACGTCGGAATAATCGAACTGTTTACGCTCGAAACGCCGCGCATTTTCACGCCTAAGAATCGTGATCAGCCAAGCTTTCGCCGCTTTATCATCCTTGAGGGAATCCAAAGCGCGCCACGCCCGCAAGAAGGTTTCTTGGGTAATGTCTTCAGCCACGTGCTTATCGCCACATAACCAATAGGCGTAGCGGAAAATGTCTGCATGTAGCGCCTTGACTAGGCTGTTGTATCGTCGTTGTTTGCTTAGCATGTCAGAAGAGACCGCGGGCTCGACGGATTTCTTGCGCCAGTTAGCAAACATTTTTTATCTTTGGGCTTTTTGGCGGAATATTTAGCATGGTAGCACTCGCTTCTTTGTCATTAACCCCATCATTTATTTAGGATTTAGTGGGCTTAATGGCGCTGATTTTGGGTTTGAATGTTTATGCTCACAGGCCTTAACCGCGTTAAGTAAGGCGGTACATTCGGCGCTTAAGTGGCTATTTGTATTGTTAGAATTCGCACTGCTCGTATTAGCACTGTCAGTATGCTGGCTCTTATCGGCCTTCGCACTGTAGGCTTTGATTTGCAGTTGCTGTATCGCTGCTGCCAGTTGTGGTGACTGCTCAGCAATCTTATCTAATGTCATAGGCGTTTGCTGTAACTCACTGAAATATCGCTGCAATTGCAACATAATTCTGCTTACATCGCCACTGGCGCAGGCTTGCTCTAATCCTTTCAAGCCGGAGGCAGTCACTGATTGTGCTGAACTGATTGAAGAGTTTACTGCAATTGGGGCGGCCGTTTGATTTTTTAAGGCGCGGCGCCAAGCGACTAAGGTGATAATCCAAGCGACTAGAGTGACCAGCCATAGCGCAGCAAAAACAGTGGTTAGCCAAGACCAGCCCTTATCGGCCGCGGAGTTGGTTTCCCATGTTGGTTGAGCTGGCGTATCACTGACAGCACCACCTTCAACGATTATGGTACGTGCGGGCAGCGTTGCAGTTTCTTGACGTTTAAGGCGCGGATTCCACCAAGGCACTTTGATTTCGGGCAAGGTAAAGGTGCCCGCTTTGCTGGGAACGATTGCCGAAGTAATACTGTACTGCGAAACAATTTGTGCATCGCGCACAAAGGTCTGCCGCTGGGGTTTTTCTGGGTATGACTTGAGTTCATCGGGCAGAGTTTGCACTATATCAGGCAGACTATTTTCATCGGCATTGGAAGCCAACAGCGTAATAGTGCGGGTGATAGGGCTACCGACGGTAAACTTTTTAATATCCTCAGGGAAGTTTTCTTTTAGCGCTACTAAATCGGCAACCAGCCATTGGCCTTGGAAGCTTGTTGGTGCGGGATTCACTTGAACTGTCAGTGAGGGCGCGCCTGCTTGCATTGGGCGGCTTTCATTAAAGCCAAACATGCCGCCGCGGCGTTGGGATTCTACCAGCACATCGCCAGCAAAGGTTGCACCTTTAATATTCACTTGGCCGGGCAAATCGGGAATGATGCCATAGGTGCGTTCAATCACGCGGTAACGTCGGCCATCGACTATCTCTGAACCATCCCTATCTTCACCGATTTGTTTGATCTGTGCGCCTTCGATCACTGGTGCACTCAATACGCCCCTTTGTAATTCTACCGCCAGATAGAGTTTCACCTTGTAGGTAATGAGCTGCCCAACATAGGCTTCGTCGGTCGAGACTTTGGCGTCAATGAACAGATTGTTCATTTGCGCGGGCTGGCTACCGGTTTCGACCACTTTGAGTGGAATAGGCGATGAGCTGACACCGTCAATACTAAAGGCTGGAATGGTTAACTGGCCTTGTTGTTTTGGCGCGAGCAGTACTTGCCAGCGGGTTTCTTTGACCGCATCGAAGTTCATTATTTGCGTGCTGCGGCTCACGCTAGTACGGCCGACAATAAAATCTTTCAGTAGGGCGGATGTGTCTAGCTTACCGGTATCGACCTCGTCATCGACACTGATGTTGAGCACAAAGTATTCGCCCTCCATCACAGGGTTGCGATCGACCGAGGCCTCAATTTTGCTAAGTGCAAAGGCGGGATGAGCCACTCCGATGGCAAGGAGTAGCAGGATAAAAAATTGTCTCGTCACCACTGTTCGTTATCCTTTGATATTTGGCCATTTTGACGGCGTTTTTGATATTCCAACTGCATCTTGTTGCGCAGTAACACTTGCGGGTCTTCACTCACGCCCCTCAGTGCTCGCTGCATTTCTGCGGGCAGTGGCTCGCTATTGGTTGGCGGTGCCTCTACCGATTCACTCATAGCAGCCTCTTGTTTATCTTGCGCATTTTGCTCAGGAGCTTCTTTGGCAGCAACGCTTTGCTTTTCTTGCTCAGCTGACTTTTGCTCTTCAGCATCGGCTTTAGCCTGCGCTTGCATCTTAGCTTCATTGTCTGCAGGCTCATTTTCCTGCGCATCCTGCTCGCCATTTTGCTGCTTGGCTTCATCCTGCTGATCCTGAGCATTGCCATTTTGCTTATCTTGCTCAGACTGTTGCTCATCCGTTTTTTGCTGCTCAGGGCTTGGATCCGCGTCGGCATCGTCCTGTTGATCCTGAGGCTCTTGTCCCGCTTGATCTTGTTTATTTTTCTGAGCGCTATCTTGGTCAGATTGCTGTTTATCCTGCGATTTTTGGTCACCGGATTGTTGGTCGCCAGACTGCTGATCGCCTTGTTGATCTTGGTTCTTATCCTGTTGCTCGTTTTTACCTTGCTGTTGTTGCTGTTCCTGCAATAACTTTTCAGCAAGTTCAAGGTTGGCCTTGGCCGCAGGGAAATCAGCTTGTTTCTCAAGCGCGGCTTGATAGCGCTCCTTGGCCTTATCGGGTTTACCGAGTTGCATCAACGCATTGCCTTGATTGTAGAGGCCATGGGCTGAACTATCTTGCTCGAAGGTTTTCAGTGCTTGCGCAAAATCACCAGCTTTATATTGGGCGCTGCCACGCCATTGGGGCGACTCAAACTGCTTAGCGGCGTTTGCGTAATCTTGGGATTGATAGGCCTGCATCGCTTGTTGATCTGTGGTTTTCCACACATTGTCCCAGGCATTGTCCCACATACTGGCATGGGCAGGCTGAGGCGCAGCCGCGATCAGTATGCCGCCCGCGAGAGTGACAAATCCAACACTGGCCACGATTCCTTGTCTAAAGCTGAAAAGGGCGGGTAGCAGTAATAATAAGGCGAGGTAAGGACCGAGATCCTGCCAAGTTTCACCATCAAGATCTGTGGCTTTCGCATCGCCAGCATCGCTTAACCATTGCTGTAATTGGGCGAGATCATTACCGTCGGTGCGATTCTGGATCAGAACGCCTTTGTTATTCACGGCCAGTTTTTGCAGCAGAGCGAAATCAGTGCTGGCCACAACGACTTCGTTGCTACTGTCGCGTTGTAATTGTCCATCGGGTAGACGGATTGGCGCACCTTGGCTGGTGCCAAAAGCGACGACGGCGAGGCGATATTGGGTGCCATTTAATGCCGAGTTAGCCTCATCAAACTGGGCTGTTGTGATGCCATCTGTCATCACGATAATATCACCGCGAATATGGCCACCCTGAGCCAGTAGCGTTTTGGCTTGGGTCAAGCCTGCCGCTAAGTTTGAACCACGAACGGGCATGATCTCAGGACTTAACGTCGGCAGTAAATTGAGTAATGTGCCGGTATCACGGGTTAATGGGCTGATAGTAAAGGCATCGCCGGCAAAGGCGACTAAACCTGTTTCACCTTCTTTAAGATTACGCAGCAGATCCGTTGCCCTAAATTTAGCTTGGGTTAACCGATTCGGCGCAAGATCGGTGGCGAACATAGATACGGACATGTCCATCACCAGTACGCGGCCTTGCTCGGCGGCAAACACAGGTAAGGATTGTTTATTCACGGCAGGTCCGGCGAGTGCCAAGGTCGCAATCAACCAAGTTAAGGCTAATAAATGTAACGGACGGCGGGATTTCTTATTGCCTTGGGTGACCAATATCTTGGCTAAGTGTGGCGCAATATAACGGTTCCACGCGCTGTGGCTTTCGTGTTGCCGCCATAAACTCAACAAGGCTAAGGCTAGCGGCACTAGGGCGAGTAGCCATTCGGGACGAATAAAATGTAGGCTCATTATTTGATGTTCCCCTGTGAAGTGGTTGCGACAGAGGGTTTAACGCGGCGCGCTGCAAAGAGTGGCAATTGACCTAAGGTAATCCACAGACTCGTCAGTAATGCCAGTGCCAGCGGCCAGTAGAACAGATCTGCCTGCGGACGATAGCTTAACTGATCGCGACTCACAGGTTCGAGTTTATCGATTTCTTGGTAAATCTGGTCTAGCTCTTGGCTGTTACGGGCGCGAAAATAACGGCCGTGGGTGACGTCGGCGATATGCTTAAGTTGGTTTTCATCCAGATCCATCGAAGGATTAACCCGCTCGCGGCCAAAGAGTGTGCGGCGCTCCATCACATCTGCGCCCACACCAACCGTATAAATGGTAACTTTACGATTAGCGGCAATTTGCGCTGCTTGCTCTGGTTCGATATTGCCCGCGTTGTTAGAACCGTCGGTCAATAAAATCAACACTCTATTACTCTCGTCCATTTTATCGAAGCGTTTTACCGCCAGCGCTATGGCTTCACCTATGGCGGTTTGCTTACCGACTAAGCCAATTTGTGCTTCTTTTAAAAATTGCGCCACTGAACGTCTATCTTGAGTGAGCGGCGCCTGTAAATAGGCGTGATCGGCAAAGAGGATCAAGCCGATACGATCACCCTTGCGGCGCTCGATAAAGTCACTGACGACGTGCTGAATTAAAGTGAAACGGTCGACGGTTTTGCCATTCACCACCATGTCTTCAATCTGCATACTGCCGGATAAATCCACCGCCATCATCAAATCGCGGCCTTGGCTTGGCAGTTCGATAGGTTCACCAAGCCATTGAGGACGAGCAATAGCGAGCACTAACAGGCACCACATCAGCCAGTAGCGTTTGCGACTCTGGCGCGTGTTGGCCGCTAAGCTTTGTTTATCCGTTTGGCTTATTCCGGGTAATTGCAGCCGGCCACCATCCACTTGTAATGTGTGTTGGCGCCAAAAAATCAAAGGTAAAGGCAATAATATCAATAGCCAAGGCCATGCAATTGTTAACATTGTGCCTCCGCTTTTTCAGTGTCAGCTTGCTGGGTTGTCGCTTGGCTTTTAGCTTGAGCGTCGCCACTAGCTTGAACGTAGCCCTTAGCTAAAACAAGAGTCGGCTCAGGCGCACTCAGTTTTGCTTTCGATGCCAACCAAGCCTGTGTGAGTTGATGCAATTCATTGGCTTCAGCTAAGGTCAATGTCGTAGCCTGATGGCGTTTGGCTAGCAAAGGGCCGATATGTTGGCGTTTATGCTCGGGTAAATAGCTGTCTAACCAAGCCGCCCAAGCTTCGCCATCTAAGGAGGCTATTGCTTCTCTGCTGAGGTAACTCACGGCGGTGCGCTTTAATAGGCTGTTGATGTCAGAGGCATAGGACGTCGCTTGTTTATCGAGCTGATTGAGTAACTGTTTAGCGGCTTTTTTCGGCGCAAAGTCACGGGCGCGTTTTCTTAGCCAGATAACTAAGAGTGTGATGAGGGCAATCACAAGTGCTAAAACCAGCCAATAACCGATTGCCCAAGACCAAGCGCCGATCGGTTCGGGATGAATAATATCCTGCAGTTGTGCAAGGGCTGGATTTGGCGCCGTAGAAGGCATAGGTACTGTTGCCTGTGGATTTGCTATTTCTGAATTCACTGTTGCTGGATCCATAGTTAACGCAATAATTCCAATTGGTGGGCTAGGGGAGCACCCGCATCTATGAGCTGGGTACGAACGCGCAGTTGCTGCATCATGGCAATAAAGTCCTTTTGCTGACGCAACTGAATGTCGAGCCAAGCCTGATAACTGTGGCGGGTAAGCACTAAGTCCTCATTCCCATCCCGTACCGGCAAATTAAAGTTGTGTGGTAACGGCAGTGTACCTTGACGCAGAGGATCGGTAATAAGATAGGCACCCACATCGCAATGACGCTTAAGCTCGGTGAGAGGCGCGATACATTGGGGACTAAAATGGCTGCCATCTGTCACTATCCAAACTAAGGAGCCGGGTTTGGCGATACGTTGTAATCGCTGACAGGCACGCAGAATATGGTCAGGATCGCGCTGGCCACTGCCAACATGATTGAGCTGATTTTCGTGTACACGGCGCAGGCCTGAGACCAATTGCAATATGCCCTGACGACGGCTGCGGGGTTTGAGCTCTAAATGCTCAGACTCACAGGCGATCAAGGCGCCGAGCCGATCGCCATGGTTAATCGCATTCCAACCTAAGGTGGTCGCAAGGTGTCCTGCTTGCACTGATTGCAGCAATAAACTCGAACCAAAATAGAGGCTTTGGCTCAAGTCGATTAACAATAAAATAGGGCGCTCACGTTCTTCGACAAATAACTTAGTGTGAGTTGTGCCCGTACGAGCGGTAACGCGCCAATCAATGGTGCGCACATCGTCGCCCTGTTGGTAGTGGCGCACCTCGGCAAACTCCATACCGCGGCCTTTGATTAAGCTGCTGCGATGGCCCGCTAAATTAGCGCGGGCACGGCTATAACGCTCAGGCATAGCACGGGCGATATTTTGGCACGCCAGCAGCTCTTGCTCGGTTAAATGCAAGCCATCGGCAAAAAGCGGCAAGCCATCGGCCGAGTCTGAGAGTCGCGCTGTGTCACTCATCTTATTTCACCTTTATCTTCACCGTTAAGGTACTGCAACTTGACTTAAGATGTGGTTGATCACGTGATCGCGGCTGACACCTTCGGCCTGTGCTTGGTAGCTGAGTAGGAGTCTATGGCGTAATACATTTGGCGCAACAGCTTGAATGTCTTCCGGTGAAACAAAGTCTCGCTCGTGCAGCCAAGCGCGGGCGCGGGCACAGCGTTCTAATGAAATAGTTGCGCGTGGGCTGACGCCGTACTCAAGCCACTTAGCTAAGTCTTCGCTGTAACGTAAAGGCTCACGGGTCGCCATCACGATTTCGACTATGTACTTTTCGAGCGGCTCGGCGAGATAGATTTCCATGGCTTCGTCACGGGCGGCAAACACATCCGCCTGAGCAATCGGCTCAGTGGTTGGCAATTCGTGGGTCAGCGCTTCTTTACGGGATTGACGCAGAATTTCGATTTCAGTCTCGCCGCTCGGGTAATCAAGGTTTAAGTGCATTAAAAAACGGTCAAGCTGTGCTTCTGGCAGGGGATAAGTGCCTTCGTTTTCTAATGGATTTTGGGTGGCCATCACTAAAAACAGCGGCGGTAGCTTATAGCTGTGCTTACCAACTGTGACTTGACCTTCGGCCATGGCTTCTAATAAGGCTGACTGAACTTTGGCTGGGGCACGGTTAATTTCGTCCGCCAAGATTAAATTGTGGAAAATCGGTCCGGCTTCAAATTCGAAGGTGCCAGTTTGCGAGCGATAGATATCTGTACCGGTTAAGTCGGCGGGCAGTAGATCTGGGGTAAATTGAATGCGGTGGAAATCGCCCTCAACCCCGTCACATAAGGCTTTCACCGCACGGGTCTTGGCCAGCCCCGGTGGTCCTTCAACTAATAAGTGGCCATTGGCAATTAAGGCAATGAGCAGATTTTCGGTCAATACTGGCTGCCCTAAAACAACCTTATTTAGGTAAGTGCGTAATGCGTGGAAGCGACTCAAAGGCATGATGCTACTCGTTTTATTATGTTGAAAATACGTGTGTGGGCTATAGACAACAGCTATGGTAAAGAATTCCCTTAGGGTTTGGCTAGTGTTAAAAAAACAAACAGGTGTTTAAAACTTGCTGACAAGAAGTTAGAATCAGATCACACTTTAATGGTCAGACCTGTTATTGGGCGTTTTTCGCCGTAAAACAATGGGTCAAACACGGAAATCGATAGCGCCGCCTGAAATCTCTCAGCGATTGCGCACATAAAGAGGGTGACAAATGAGTGATAGACAACAGGTTACGAACGCCAAGGGTGAACGTATCGCCATTGTAGCGGGTTTAAGAACGCCCTTTGCAAAGCAAGCCACGGCATTCCACGGCGTATCGGCGCTCGATATGGGCAAAATGGTGGTCAATGAATTATTGGCGCGCTCAGAACTCGATCCTAAGCTGATTGAGCAATTAGTCTATGGACAAGTCGTGCAAATGCCGGCTGCACCTAACATTGCCCGTGAAATCGTACTCGGTACTGGCATGAATGTGTCGACCGATGCCTATAGTGTCACTCGCGCCTGTGCAACTAGCTTTCAATCTGCCGTAAACGTGGCTGAATCTATCATGACAGGCAATATCGAAATCGGTATTGCGGGCGGCGCCGACTCTTCTTCTGTCTTGCCTATCGGTGTGTCGAAAAAATTAGCCCATGCGTTAGTCGATCTGAATAAAGCCCGTAGCTTTGGGCAAAAATTACAAATTTTCCGCCGTTTAGGCATAAAGGATTTATTACCTGTGCCGCCTGCGGTTGCCGAGTACTCAACGGGCTTGTCTATGGGACAAACCGCCGAGCAGATGGCAAAAACCTACAATATTAGTCGCGCCGATCAAGATGCCTTAGCACATCGCTCACATACCTTAGCGAGTGAAACTTGGGCTTCTGGCCATTTGCGTGACGAAGTTATGGTCGCGCATATACCGCCGTATAAGCAGTTTATCGATCGTGATAACAATATCCGCGAAAACTCGGTACTGGAGTCATATGCTAAGTTGCGTCCTGCATTCGACAAACAACATGGTACTGTGACGGCGGCCAATAGTACGCCACTGACGGACGGTGCCTCAGCGATTATCCTGATGAGTGAAGGTCGAGCCAAAGCCTTAGGTTATCAACCTATTGGTTACATTAAGAGTTACGCCTTTAGCGCCATTGATGTGTGGCAAGATATGTTGATGGGGCCATCCTACGCGACGCCACTGGCGTTAAAACGTGCCGGAATGGAATTAGAAGATCTTACTCTGATTGAAATGCACGAAGCCTTTGCGGCGCAGACATTAGCGAATATGCAGATGTTTGCTTCGAAAAAATTTGCCGAAGAAAAACTCGGCCGCAACCGCGCGATTGGCGAAATCGACATGAGCAAGTTTAACGTGCTCGGTGGCTCGCTCGCTTATGGTCATCCTTTTGCGGCAACGGGAACCCGTTTAATCACCCAAGTGTGTCGTGAGCTTAAGCGCCGTGGTGGTGGAACTGGCTTAACGACGGCCTGTGCGGCCGGTGGTTTGGGTGTGGCTATAATAGTGGAAGTGGAGTAATCGGCATGGAAAAGACCTTTAATTTAACTCGCCGCGACGACGGCATTGCCATTTTGACTATGGATGTTCCTGGAGAAACCATGAACACCCTAAAAGCACAGTTTGGCCCTGAAATCAGTGAGATTCTGGCTGAGATTAAAAGCGACCCTCATATTCGTGGACTCGTGCTGATCTCGGGCAAAAAAGATTCTTTTGTCGCGGGCGCGGATATTTCCATGCTCGATGCCTGTAAAACGGCTGGCGATGCCAAAGCCTTATCCCAGCAAGGGCATGTGGTTTTTAATGAGTTAGAAGCCTTAAAAATTCCTGTAGTGGCGGCAATCCATGGTGCCTGTTTAGGTGGTGGTTTAGAGTTAGCCTTAGCTTGTCATCAAAGGGTATGTAGCGACGATGGTAAAACCATGCTCGGCGTACCGGAAGTTCAACTTGGCTTATTACCTGGCGGCGGTGGGACTCAACGTTTGCCTCGTTTAGTCGGTATTACCACCGCCTTAGATATGATGCTAACCGGCAAACAAATTCGTCCTAAACAAGCCTTGAAAATGGGCTTAGTGAATGATGTTGTACCGCAGACCATTTTGCTGCAAACCGCAGTTGAGATGGCGCTTGCTGGTAAACGTGCACCGAAACCTGTTAAAACGTCACTCGTTAATCAAGTACTTGAAGGCACGAGCTTTGGTCGTAACATTATTTTCGATCAAGCGACTAAACAAGTCGAAAAGAAAACCCAAGGTAATTATCCAGCACCAGCCAAAATTATTGACTGCGTGCGTCAAGGGATTGCGAAGGGGATGCAAAAAGGGCTAGAAGTCGAAGCGAGTCACTTTGCCGAATTAGTGGTATCAAAAGAATCTGAAGCGCTGCGCAGTATTTTCTTCGCCACCACAGAAATGAAGAAAGAAACCGGCGCTGAGGGTGCTACGCCGCGTAAAGTGAAGAAAGCGGTGATCTTAGGTGGCGGTTTAATGGGCGGAGGCATTGCCTCTGTGACTACCACTAAGGCTAAAATCCCCGTTCGCGTCAAAGACATCAGCGAAAAAGGTTTAAGCAATGCATTAGCCTACGCTTATAAGTTGTTGGATAAAGGGGTAAAGCGCCGCCATATGACGCCTGCTGCCCGTGATAACTTAATGGCGCTGATGACGACAACCACTGAATATAAAGGCGTTAAAGATGCCGACATCGTTGTGGAAGCGGTATTTGAAGACTTAGCGCTTAAGCATCAAATGGTGAAAGACATTGAGCGTGAGTGTGGTGAGCACACGATTTTTGCGTCAAACACCTCATCTTTGCCAATTAGCCAAATCGCTGAGGCGGCGACGCGTCCTGAAAATGTGATTGGTCTGCATTATTTCTCGCCAGTGGAAAAAATGCCGCTGGTGGAAGTGATTGCCCATGCTAAAACGTCACCAGAAACCATTGCGACTACTGTCGCATTTGCCCGTAAGCAAGGTAAAACACCGATAGTGGTGCAGGATGGTGCGGGTTTCTACGTGAACCGTATTCTGGCTCTGTATATGAATGAGGCCGCGCAATTACTACTTGAAGGCCAAAGTGTTGAGCATTTGGATAAAGCTTTAGTGAAATTTGGCTTCCCTGTGGGACCGATTACTTTGCTCGACGAAGTGGGTATCGACGTGGGCGCAAAAATTTCACCGATCCTCGAGAAAGAATTGGGTGAACGTTTTAAAGCGCCAGCGGCATTTGACAAGCTTTTAGGTGACGATCGTAAAGGCCGTAAAAATGGCAAAGGTTTTTATCAATACGGCGCATCGAGCAAGAAAGCTAAAGCTGTCGATGAGAGTGTTTATGGCGTGTTAGGCATTAAGCCTGGCACCAATAAAGACGCAAAAGCGGTTGCCGAGCGTTGTGTCGTACAAATGCTCAATGAAGCGGTGCGTTGTTTAGATGATGGTATTATTGCATCGCCAAGAGACGGTGATATTGGCGCCATTTTTGGTATTGGCTTTCCGCCATTCCTCGGTGGCCCATTCCATTATATTGACACTTTAGGCGCCGCGAACTTAGTGAAGATCCTTGAAGGTTATCAAAGTCAATTCGGTAACAGATTCGAGCCTTGTGAGCGTTTAAAAACCATGGCTCAAGAAAACGCGCACTTTTTCTAAGTTTCAGTGAATTTAAGTCATAGTTAATCTAGGTCTTAGTAAATTGGAATTGAACAAAAAAGCGGCAGATCATTGCCGCTTTTTTTATTGCCATAAGGCATGTTTTTGCCTAAAAAATGTTCATGTTGGGGATGTGGATCTTGTATAATCTGAGCCCTTTATCGAGAGTTCAGTGTTACCTGTTCTGTACTGAGAGCGTAGCGATGAATGAGTGTTGCTCGTTTATGCATAGTGCGGAGAATTTTTTATCCTGCTGTTAAAACGACGTATTTAACATGTGCATCAATCACCAAGACTACGCGAGTAGCATCCGCATTTTAATGAGGAATTAATTTCTCTACATTTATGATTTATTTAGTTGTTTTCAAAGAGGTGGTTTGTGGTTTTGCTGGTTATCTTTATCGCATTAATCTCGGCTTGGTACTTTGGCTTGGCTGCATTTACCGCAGGTCTTACTGTTAAGCATTGGGTGCTGCTGGGTTTTGTGCTCGGGCCTCTGGCTTATCCACTCTTTACGACACATAGTCATTTAGCCTTGAGGAAAGTCCGTTGTAGTGAGGAAGGGATATTAAATAGCTAATTTATTAATTTGTTAGGTAATTTCCATGACTACATGACTACATGACTACATGACTACATGACTACATGACTACATGACTACATGACTACATGACTACATGACTACATGACTACATGACTACATGACTTTAGTACTTTTATATTCACTTAAAACTAAAGGGAGTCAATGCTCCCTTTATTGTTTCTAAGCTGCGCTAACTTAATTAACTATCACTGTACATGAGTTAGACTCATGGCTACAGAACTTAAATTAGTTCCACCAACCTTTTGCTGAAATCACTTCAAGGTGATTCAAGCCTTCAGGCAACTTAACTTTTTTACGCGCTGGCTTGGATAAACCGAGTGCTTTTTTGATTGAATTTAACATAGTCACTCTCCTTAACCTGATTAATGTTATGCAACTTCAGAGTTAATAAATTTAACGTAAGGATGTCCTGCGACTTCGAGAGGTTTGAACTTCACGTAAGGATGCCCAGCGATTTCAAAAGGTTTGAACTTCACGTAAGGATGCCCAGCGATTTCAAAAGGTTTAAACTTCACGTAAGGATGCCCAGCGATTTCAAAAGGTTTGAACTTCACATAAGGATGCCCAGCGATTTCAAAAGGTTTAAACTTCACATATGGATGCCCAGTTACTTCTACTGGAGCAAGTTTAACTGCAGGTTCTTCTGAAGTAATTGACTTAGCTGCTGGTTCTAATTTAGTGCTATCTTCAAGTGCATAAGTATTTACTGCAAAACTAATTGAAGATAATAAAGTAACGGCGGCAAGGATTCCTTTCATCATTCTAATTCTCTCTCAGGGTAGTTGATATTGATTTATTATTGACACTGATAGTGCTATTGCACTTGTTGTGCCAATGTTGTAAGTCGCAATCAAGTTGAGAGTAAATTGATTATGTAATGTTGCTTTTTGTGTTTAGCTTTATCATGTCTTCTTGGAGTAGCAAGGTAAATTCGGTCTCCTTTATGGCCTTACTAAAAATATAGCCTTGAATTTCTTCGCAGTTGAGTGCCCGTAAAATGTTCAATTGTGCAGCTTGTTCTACCCCTTCTCCTACAACAGAAAGCCCCATGTTATGGGCGATAGTGATAATAGAATCGACCATTTTGAGATCGCGATCAGACTTATCAATATCGTCAACAAAAGCTTTATCAATTTTTAAAGTATGAATCGGGAAACGTTTTAAGTATGAAAGGGACGAGTATCCAGTGCCGAAATCATCGAGTGCTAAACTAACGCCCATTTTAGCCAGTTGCTGCATGACAATAATAGCCGTTTCCGGCTGTTTAATGACGGTACCTTCAGTTATTTCTAATTCAAGATGACATGCAGGTAGTTTAGTGAGTCTTAATATTGACTCTATTCGCTGTTGAATATCGGGCAGTGCAAATTGACGTGACGATAAATTGACGGCGACTCTGCCGCTGAATATGCCTTGTTCACGCCATTTCTGTGCTGCGAAACAGGCTTTGCGTAAGACTATTTCACCAATTTCAACAATTAAGCCGTTTTCTTCAGCAAGCGGAATAAAATCATTTGGGGGTATCAAGCCATGTACTGGATGATTTAATCTGACTAAAGCCTCCATACCTGCAATTTTACCGCTTTTAAGATCAACCTTAGGTTGATAATAAACTTCAAATAGATCATCTTTTAAGCCTTCACGGATAAGATTTTCTACTTCTAATTGCCTAATTGCATGTTGGTTTAAAGACTCAGAATAAAACTGGTAGCAATTACCTCCTGCTGACTTAGCATGGTACATAGCAATGTCAGCCTTTCTCAGTAATGCTTGCTCGCTTTGCTCATCTTCTGGGAATAGCACTATGCCAATACTTAATCCTAGGACTAGCTGTTCATTGCTAACGTCAAATGCAGGTTTTAATCCCTCAATAATACGGTTAGCAATCGCAGCGCTGGCGCTTATATCTGAACCCTTGTCTAATACAATGGCGAATTCATCTCCGCCTAGACGATAAATACTGGTATTTTTAGGAAGTAAGGACTTAATGCGGGTAGCAACGAGCTTTAATAATGCATCTCCAATTTGATGGCCTAAGGAGTCATTAATACGTTTAAAATTATCAAGATCAAGTACCATAAGCGCATGAGCTATTTCTCGATTCACTAGGTTACTTAAGGTCACTTGTAAGTTGGAGCGATTTGGCAGTCCAGTTAAGAGATCGTTATTAGTTAATTTTCTAAGCTCTTCTTCTTGCTGCTTACGTCTTGATATATCAGAAAAAACACCAACATAGTGTGATAATTCGCCTAACTCATCATAGATAGCATCGATAGTGAGCTCCATATGGAAGTGACTGTTATCTCCTCTGGCGGCTTCGACTTCATTTGCCCAGCGACCTTGCTGTTTTAACATGGTTCTGATTTGGGTGGAGAAGGTTTCTGGATATAAATCAAATGTGAGTAAGTTGCCAATAAAGTCATTTCGGTTACGTAATGAAATTTTGCAGCAAGCTTCGTTGACTTCGACAAAACGGTATTCATTGTCGAGGATAAACATGCCTTCTGAAATATTTTCAATCGCTTTTTCAAAGAGTTTCAGCTGCTCTTCTTTTTGTTTAAATTGACTAATATTTTTAATCGTTCCAGTCATTCGCAGGGCATTATCTTTGTCATCCCGCTCTACAATCTTGGCGCGGTCTAAAATCCATACCCAATTGTCGTCTTTGCCTTTTACCCTATATGCGGCTTCAAAATGATCTGTTTCACCATAAAAATGCTTATTAAGCGCTTCACGAACACGTTCCTGATCCATAGGATGTATATTACTCTCTTCATCCGATTTTCCTGAACGATGTCCATCACGGGGAAATTCAAGTGCTCCCCAAATATTGGAGCGAAAAATGTTGCCAGTTTCTATATCCCAGTCCCACATTTCATCACCACTTCCCCAAAGGGAAAGTTTTAATCTTTCTTCGCTGAGTACAATCTGTCTTTGTGTTTCTCTACGACGTAGCACCGTTTTTATTACTAGATATGAGATACATAATACAATTGCAGCATAAATAGATTTTGCTTGAAATGATGACCACCAAGGAGGTGTTATAATGACAGCAAGCTCTTTTGTTGCTGCTTTTTCACCGGAAAGTGAGTTAACCGCATAAACTTGAAAAGTATAATTTCCTGGAGATAAGTTTGTATATGTTGCTGAGTTTGTTCCATTTGCAGGTATCCATATATCAGAAAGGCCAAACATCCTATAGTAGTAGTTAGTTGATGAGTCGTCTGACATGGGAGATATAAAATTGAACGAAAATGGATAGTCAGAGTATTTCAATGATATTTTATTAGATGCTGCGATTGATTGTATTAGATAGTTACTTTCTTGATTTTGAACTATATTAAATACTAAGAAATCTGATATTTCTGTTTTATTTACCTTGCTTTTCTTTACATAGCTTACAACATCTTTAGGTGATACTAGACTAATTCCACTGATCCCCGCAAGTAGAGTGTTACCGTTTATATTAATACCATTGGGAGCATTGTACTCATATTGACTCCCATTTGATGTTTTTAAGGTATAAGATACTTTACTGTTTTTTTCAAAAATAATGACTTCACTTAGTGATGAGGCTGTTATAAAACCATCATTATCTACAATGGCGTAGATCTCTTTATTGTTAGAAAGTATTCTCGAAATTTTTTTACTGGTATCATTATAAAGCATCAGTGACGTTGATGTTCCGAAGTAAATGCCATTATCACTTTTTTCGATGCTGTAAGTTATTTCATTGTTTAAGTTTTCTAATAACCCATTTTCATATTTTTTCAGTCCATCTTGTCCGGCTATATATATTAGGTTGTCAGATGTTAACTCTACGTCAAAAATTGGCTCATTCTTTTTTGTATCAATGCTGTTAGTAATTTCACCATTTTTGATGATTAAAACTTTCCCATCAGGTGTGCCAGCAGCAATTGTTAAACTATTTTCATTAATAGAGAGTGATGATATTATATTTTTGCTAATCAACCTGGATGAATCATCTTTCTGTAAAAATAACCCTGCATTAGTACCAAAATAAAGTCCATCATCACTTAGAACTGCGTATTTGTATCCTTGAGTATGAGTGCTGAAACTTTTGATTAGGTTTAAATTTTCATCAAAAAGATTTATTTTTTCAGAGTCAGATGAAACCAGAAAGCCTTTAGTGTTTTTTGTAAGATGCCATGTGCTATCGGTGGTTAAGTTGGTTTTCTGCACTAAATTATTTACTTTTTTTACAATAGTGATGCCTTGATCAATACTTCCTAGTATAAACATATCTTCGGTTGCAAAAAATGAAGATGTTTTATCTGTGCTATCTGTGGCTAGAAGTCCTACAATGCTATTTTTAGAAATATTAACTATATTTTTATCAGTGATACCATAAATAGTGTTTTTGTGTTTCGTGAGTTGAAAAAATACTCGCGGATCAATTTTTACTATTTTATTGTCCTTATACTTATATAGTCCATCACTTAATGATATGAGTAGTGTTGAGTGATCTTCTTGCTCGAAATCAATTGTTTTTTTAGCTATCTCTTTTAATTCATTCTGGGTGAGCTTAAATAACGTACCTGCATAATCTCTTATGTAATAATCGTCGCCTACTTTTATCGTTTTTTTGATTTCACTTAGGCCTTTATTTGAAAGTTCGTATGTTTTTTCTTTGTTATTTATATCTATAATTGCTTTGTTAGTTCCAACAATTAAACTCTTATCACTTGAGTTGAGGCTCCAAACAGGAGAGCTTTTTACCGACAGTCCATAATGAGAAAAGGATTCTTGAAGTTTATCATATACGACTAAGCCACTATCGGTTCCAACATATAAAATGCCTTTATCATCAATAAGTAAACTTCTAATAAAAGAGCTGGGAAGGCCTGTTCTGGTATCATTAGCATAAAAATGCTTAAAGTTTTTCCCATCAAATCGATTTAATCCATTAAATGTTCCTATCCATATATAACCATCATTGTCTTGAACGATAGACGTAACAGTGCTTTGGGAAAGTCCTTCTGGGACACCAAAAGATTGTGATTGGAGAATAATAGGAGATTTATCAGAAAAGGGAGATGCGTTTACGTCTTCGAATGCATGCAAGCTAAAAAAAGCGAGCAAGACGATTTTAAAGAGTGCTTTAGGCATAGTGTTTGTTCTTATTATCCGAGGATGCCATGAAACAATTGTGTTACATCACTTTTCCAGAAAGTGAGCGGTTTGTCAAAGTGGAGTCTGCAGAAAATCCTTTTAACAGCATGTAGATGCAGTAAAATTGTTCGGTGCTGAAGTGGTAGAACATGGGCTAGCCATGTTTTACATCAGGATTACGCCCAACACCGAAAGATACGACTATAGTTGGACTGATTTGTAGCGGTTCTGTTTGTTTACCTAACTTTGCTCACAAATGTGTGAGCAAAAGTGTTTTTTGTTTAGAAATTAAACTTTTCTGCCGTTTGCTTAAAAACTTTAAGATCCGTGATCATTTTGTCTGACATCAGCGCGGGTTGGGTTCTGTGTTGTTCACCTGTGCTAAATAACACTAAGCGATCGCTGTGCTTAGTACGCATTTTATGCATCATGAATTTGAGTAAATCAGTGCGGGTGAGCTTAGTGATTTCGTCTACGACGAGTTCTCTTTGGTTAAATTGATAATCTCTATTGCCGACACTGACCCAATAACGTTGACTGCGAGTTTTGAGGTTCGCGTCGTGCTCCATGATTTGATTAATCAGACCTACCTTTGTGCTTTCCCATTCTTCGTTGGTGATTTGCATCACTGCATAATTAAAGTCGGCAATAAACTCATCGATGGCCTCTAATAAATGCAGTGGTCCAGTTGTGGGTGACTGAATATAGAAAATAAGTCCAGGATGACGATTGAGCGGCAGGTAACCTGTGCCTACCATATAGCCCAACTGTTTTTCAGTACGCAGCTCATGGAAAAAGGTGGACGACATAGTGTGATTCAGTAAGCTAAATAGCGCCATTTTTTCGGGTGTTGCCACGGCAGATTGGTAATACACAATAATTGCGCTATCTTGATGATCTATTGCGAGTTCTCTCAGTAACGTGCCTTGGCCTGTTAAATTCACTAATTCTCTGGTGGACTCGGCGCTCGGCGTCGAAACTAAGGATAAAATGTGCTGTAAACGTTTGCCGAGAGCTTGTGCTTCAGAGACTAGCCAATCCCCGTAGACTAACCCTTCAAGATAGATCTTTTCGTAGAAGGCGCGTACATGGTTATGTAAATCTTCTAGGCTAATATCTTCCAACATTTGAGCCATGCGTGCTGGTTCATAACTGCTTTTTTGCAGCGTAACAGTCAGGCTAGTAAATAATTGTGAAATCGGTTTAGCCTGTGTTTGATTCTGCCAACTGCGCAGTAGCTGAGATTTTATGAGGGCAAAGCGCTCTTCGGTAAAATTGCGCTCTCTGGCTTTATGGATTAATAGTGCTAATAACGTTTCTTGATTGCCGGTAAAGCCCGATAAATGCAGTGTAATTCCGCCTTGATGCGGATAAATGTTATAGCTTAATCCAGCAACTTCGGCCTGATAGGTTGGCTCGGTGAGATAATCGAGTAGCATTTCAACATATAAGCGGGTGAGGGCGGCATGCCTTGGCGTTTTACTTGCCTGCTCTGAATCCAGCGATAAATACATGTGACCTTTTGGCACATTAAACTCATCATCTTTCTTATGCCAAATGCGGTATCCAGTTGATTCAGCAACTATCACTGGCACGTCAACATCGCTCTTATCCGGACGGGCAATCGAGTCGGCGACAATAAAAGGATTTGCAGCCGGTAGCTGTAATTCAGGGCGAATACTGTTCACTTGCCAACGAGCTATGGACTGTGGCGCAATTGGGCGGACTTTGTACGGCGTGTGATACCAGTTAGCTTTACGATCCGTTTTAACCGATTGGGCGATAAGCTGCAGGCGCATATTCTGTGGCACCATGAGCTCAAGTAGCTCAATGGTTTCAGGGATATCCAGCCCATCCATCCGATAATCGCCAAAGACCAAGTCTTCGACTTCATAGTGATGCATATTGATACTGAGATGGCTGGCTAAATCGAGTGATTTAACTTGCTCTTGATAACGAAACGCCATTTTGAGCAGGTTTGCACGCTCCAAATAACGCCATTCATCTAAGCCTTGGGTTTTGATAAGTTCAATATACTCAAAACAGCAGCTGATAATTTCATCGAGATTGCCTAGCCCTTTATCGGTTAACTGTAAACCGATACTGTAATCCTTGAAGTTATAACCATTTACACCGCCGCCCGCAGACAAGTTGTTCACTAATCCTTGTTCTTTCAGATACGACAACAGACTGCCATGACTCTCATTGCCTAAAATATGGCTGATATAAGTCAAAGGTTTACGTTTGTAGTAGTGATCAATTCCTGGGAAATTAAAACTGATGCTTAAGCGTTTTTGCTCCTTAAGCGGCACAATATCGATTTGCCTCAACAGTTCTTTTTCTGAAAATAGTGGTACTTGAGGATAGTTTTTCACTAAGTTCAAGTTTCGGATCCCACTAAAATAGTGGCAGGCTAAATCTTGTAATTCATCAAGGGAAAGCGGAGCGACTAAGCACAAGGTCATTAAGTTGGCGCTGTAATGGCTTTGATAGAAATCGAGTAATTCACTACGTACCTGTGCCTGTTCTCCGCCTAAGGTGACTAAGTTACCCACTGAAAATTTCGAAAATGGATGCAGTGGGTTGACTGTCTCTTTGAGTACTTGATAGGTTCGACGGATATCATCTTTTAGTTTTAAACTAAATTCAGATTCAATAGCTTGGCGTTCTCTATCGACTAAATCTAAATCAAATTTTGGGGCGATAAAAAATTGGCTGAATCTGTCTAAGGAGTCGGCAAACACGTCTTCATTGATGGTGAAAAAGAAGTTAGTGTGCTCTGTGCCCGTCCAAGCGTTATTGCTGCCGCCATGCTGGTTGATAAAGGCGTGATACTCGCCTGAGTCTGGGAATTTCTCAGTACCTAGAAAGAGCATATGCTCTAAAAAGTGCGCCATGCCGGGTCTATCTGCGGGATCATCAAAATGACCCACGCCTACAGCCATAGATGCGGCAGCTTGGCTGGCATCTTGATCTTCAACCAATAACACCCTGAGCGCATTATCTAATACAAGATAACGATACTGGCGGTGATCATTTGGACTTTTATATATGGACTGAGAGGCTTGCAAAGAGACACTCCGGTAACGATAGCTTGTTATATATTGATAGTCTTAATGGTTTTTAGCAAATATCTCTTGTGTTTATCGACTAAAGATTAAGTCTTGTGAGGTTTGTTGAAACGGATTTTAGGGCTACAATTGGGATAAAACAAAAACAAGTTTGAGTCGCGAGAGAAGTATGCAGCTATTTTTGATGAGACATGGTGACGCCGGATTTAATGCTCAGTCTGATAGAGACAGAACACTGACCGATGTTGGAAGGCACCATACTGTGTTGATGAGCAACTGGCTAGCTCGCAGTGTGGCTGATTTCGATCTTGTTTTAGTTAGTCCTTACTTACGAGCACAGCAAACGTGGCAGGAACTGAGTCAGCATTTTCCTGAGCCGCGTAAGTGGCTAGTCGCCGATGATCTCGTACCTTCTGGCGATCCCGCCAATGTAGCCGCCTTGGTTGTGGCTTATGCTGAATTATACAAAGCCGATAAAGTACTAGTGATTGCTCACATGCCGTTACTGGGCTACTTAGTCAGTGAGTTAGTGGCTGGCGTTGAGCCGCCATTATTCGCGACGTCAGGCATTACGCTCATTGATAAACATGCCGAGCAAGCCTCAATCGTGTGGCAGCACGCCCCGCATAGTATTAGCTAATCTAGGTTTATATCTCTTTTACAAAACAAACGGCCCACATTAAATGGGCCGTTTGTTTTCCACTAAATAGTAAATGTTAAAGCCTAAGCCGATAGCGAGCTAACGTCTATGCGGCTGCTCACCAATATCAATCAGCACTAATAACGCCGCATCGCCGCCCCATTCTTTAGGCGCCTGATGGAAAGCTTTCACCATAGGATGCTGCACTAACCACATGGGAACTTGTTGTTTCAATATGCCACTGCCATAACCATGCATAATGCAGCAGCACAGGCTTTGCTGTTTAACGCAGGCTTGGATCAGTGCCGCTAACTCAAGTTTGGCTTCCGATTGGCGATAGCCGTGCAAATCCAGCAGCAAATCTGGCTGGTAATCCCCACGTCTGAGGCGCTTGAGCTCTAAACTGTCAACACCTTCTTCTAACCAACGCATCGGCCCTTGTACAGGCAGTAGTGGTTGATAAGTATCTGAGAAATAACTGTTAGCATGCAGTTGCTGCTCTTTCAGTTCTATTTCTTGTTTGGTTTTTAAGGGCATGCGAAAGTGTCGCTTATTTTGCGTGATGGGTTTAATTCCATCAATAAGCGCTGAGAACATCGCCAAGCCTTCTTTGTCGTCGTCTTTATTCATGGCGGGTATTCTATTGAATCCTATGGTTTCTGAATAGAGTTCAGTTACAATGTTTGCGAACAAACTAGCGGGAGCACGTTTTGGATAAGATCTTTGTAGATGAAGCTGTGACAGAATTACGTACTATTGGCGATATGTTACGTTGGGCCGTGAGCCGTTTTAACGATGCCAATGTGTATTATGGTCATGGTACTGATAATGCGTGGGATGAAGCCATCGCCTTAGTTTTCCATGCCTTACACTTACCCGAAGAAATCGGTCAGCAAGTGATTTTAAGTAACTTGACCAGCAGTGAAAAGCATAAAATTGTCGAGTTGATCATTCGTCGGGTGAGAGAGCGCTTACCTGTGCCTTACTTGACCAACAAAGCGCGTTTTGCTGGGCTTGAATTTTACGTCGATGAGCGCGTGTTAGTGCCACGTTCACCGATTGCCGAAATGATCGCTAATCGTTTTAGCCCTTGGTTATATAACAAGCCAGTTACACGTATTTTAGATTTATGTACTGGCAGCGCTTGTATCGCGATTGCCTGTGCCTATGAATTTGAAGACGCCGAAGTCGATGCGCTGGATATCAGCGAAGATGCCTTAGATGTGGCGCAAATCAATATCGAAACCTTAGGTGTGATGGACAGAGTTTTCCCGATGCAATCGGATCTGTTTTCGGCCATCCCAGAAGGGCCTCAGTATGATTTGATTGTTTCAAACCCACCTTATGTGGATGCTGAAGACATTGGCGACATGCCTGATGAATATCACCATGAGCCAGCCATTGGTTTAGCCTCAGGTCGCGACGGCTTAGATTTAACCAAGCGTATACTCGCCAATGCCGCGCAATACCTCACGCCAACGGGTTTACTCGTAGTCGAAGTCGGTAATTCTATGGTGCATTTGATTGAGCAGTTCCCAGAAGTGCCATTCACTTGGATTAACTTTGAAAATGGTGGCGATGGCGTATTTGTATTGACCCGCGATCAACTGGTCGAAAATCAGTCAGTGTTCGGCATTTATCGCGACGCAGAATAACCTAAGATAGCAAATTAGGTTGAGACTTTTCCCGCTGCCAGTTAGGCTTGCAGCGGGAAAATAAATTGTCCAGTGGTCGCTGGACACGGAGCGATGAACAAATAACCTAAGGTGTACAAAGCGGATGTCTGGAAACAGTATTGGTCAAAATTTTGTAGTGACGACGTTTGGTGAGAGTCACGGTGTTGCACTGGGTTGCATTATTGATGGTTGCCCACCAGGGCTTGAATTAACCGAAGCCGATATGCAGCATGATCTTGACCGCCGTCGTCCTGGGACATCCCGATATACCACGGCACGCCGTGAGCCCGATGAAGTGCGGATTTTATCCGGCGTCTTCGAAGGTAAAACCACGGGCACCTCGATTGGACTCTTGATTGAAAATACCGATCAACGCAGTCAAGATTACTCTAATATCAAAGATTTATTTCGCCCTGGGCACGCCGATTATACCTACCAGCAAAAGTACGGTATGCGTGACTACCGCGGTGGTGGCCGCTCATCAGCCCGTGAAACCGCGATGCGAGTGGCGGCGGGTGCGGTGGCGAAAAAGTATTTAAAGCAAGTTCACGGTATCGAGATCTACGGCTATATGTCGCAGCTGGGTCCTATTTGTGCCGAGACCATTGATCTTGACCAAATTGAGCAAAATGCCTTTTTCTTCCCCGATGTTAGCAAGCTTGAAGCGCTCGATGAATACATGCGAGAGCTGAAAAAATCCGGTGACTCCATTGGCGCGAAAATCTCCGTTATCGCGACAGGTGTGCCTGTGGGTTTAGGGGAGCCAGTATTTGATAGACTCGATGCCGATATTGCCCACGCGCTGATGGGCATTAATGCCGTCAAAGGCGTTGAGATTGGTGATGGTTTTGGTGTCGTGACGCAAAAGGGCTCCGAAGGGCGTGACTTAATGTCGCCGCAAGGCTTTGAATCTAACCATGCGGGCGGTGTGCTCGGTGGGATTTCATCGGGTCAGCCGATTATTGCCCATATTGCGTTAAAACCCACCTCCAGCATCAGTGTGCCAGGTCAAAGTATGACGGCGCAGGGTGAAATGGCCGAAGTGGTCACTAAAGGTCGTCACGATCCCTGCGTTGGGATCCGCGCGGTACCGATTGCCGAAGCTATGCTTGCCATTGTGTTGATGGATCACTTGCTAAGACACAGAGCGCAAAATCAGGATGTGCGTAGTCATACGCCAGTGCTTGGTATGCGATAAGTCGCATGAAATAGCTGGTATGCGATAACGATACAATGAGTAGCATGAGATAAATGGAATGCGTTAATGTCAACTTCTTCTAGCACAAGCCGGCAATTGCGCTGGCTTTGTGCCTGCTATTTTTTCTTCTTTTCTATTCTCGGCACTATGGTCCCTTATCTTGGGGTCTTCTTCGAAAATCGCGGTTTTAATCCTCAAGAAATTGGCTTTTTACTCGCCATCCTGATGGCGACGCGCATTGTTGCGCCGAATGTGTGGGCTAAAGTGGCTGACCGTACTGGGATGCGCGCCGAGCTGATCAAAATGGGCGCGGGAGCTGCCGCGCTGGCGTATTTGAGTTTCTTCTACTATGGTGGTTTTGTGTATATGGCGCTGAGTTTGGCCCTCTATACTTTCTTTTGGAATGCGATCCTCGCCCAGCTTGAAGTGATCACCTTAGAAACCTTAGGCGAGAATGCCAGCCGCTACGGTCAAATTCGCAGTTGGGGCAGTGTCGGTTATATCTGTCTTGTTGTCGGTGCGGGCTTTGCCATTGGTCAGTGGGGCACTGAGGTGTTGCCTTATATCGGTTTGTCATTATTTATCGGCATGTTAGCCAGTGCGTTGCCATTACCAGCAAATCGTTTAGTGCGCGACACCAGCCAAGTGCGGCCGCCATTGCAATGGAATCGGGCGATTATTTGGTTCTTAGTCTCGGCCATGTTGCTGCAAATGAGCGCGGGACCTTTCTACGGCTTCTTCGTCTTATATTTAAAGCAAGCAGGTTACTCCGAATCCTCGGCGGGCATATTTGTCGCCCTTGGCGCTATGGCCGAGATCGTGATGTTTATGTTCGCGCCGCGTTTACTCGGCCGCTATGGCGTGAATACCTTATTGATTGTCAGCATCGGCATGACTTGTCTACGTTGGTTATTGGTTGCTTTTGGGGTAGATAGTGTGTTGTGGCTTGGTTTTAGCCAATTATTACATGCCTTTACCTTTGGCTTAACCCATGCGGCATCGATTCAATTTGTGCATAAACATTTCGATGCGAGTCACAGAAGCCAAGGTCAAGCCCTATACGCCAGTTTAAGTTTTGGGGTTGGCGGCGCGCTCGGTACTTGGATTTGCGGCTATATTTGGGGCGATGGTAGTGGGGCGGTTTGGTCTTGGGTATTTGCCGCAGTATGCGCCTTTGCCGCTATGCTGGCGGTATTCTTTATCCCTAAGGATAAACCGAGTGTTGCAGCCCATACGGCCTAGTCATATCCATTAAGATAAAAATATAAAAAATCAAAAGATTGCGTTAAGTGAGGTAAAGGGTGATTCGGTTTCGTTTAGGGTTAGTTGTCAATCCGTTGGCTGGCTTAGGTGGCAGTGTTGGTCTTAAGGGCAGCGATGGCGTTGCCGAAGAAGCGCTCGCCTTAGGCGCTGAACCCAAAGCCGCCTTGCGTATGATGCAGGCCCTCGAGGTTATCCGTGATTATAGTGATGACATTGAAGTCATTACCGCTTCAGGCATCATGGGTGAAGACGCCGCTAAAACACTGGGTTTTACCACGCGAGTGGTGTATCAAACTCCGGATAAAACCCAGGCGCTGGATACGCAGGCCGTTGTGCGTGCGCTGCTGGATGAACCGCTGGATTTACTGCTTTTTGCTGGTGGTGATGGCACGGCCCGCGATGTTTACTCTGTATTTGAACAAGCCACTATCGACGACAAACTCCCTGTGCTCGGCGTGCCTGCTGGGGTGAAAATTCATTCCGGCGTTTACGGTATTACGCCCCATGCGTCTGGCATGGTGGTCAAGATGTTACTCGATGGCGAACTTGTCAGTTTGATGTCCGCCGATGTGATGGATATTGACGAAGTGGCTTTTCGCCAAGGCACAGTGCGCGCTAAACGCTTTGGTGAGCTCTTAGTGCCCGCCGAGCCGCGCTATGTGCAAGCGGTGAAGATGGGCGGCAAGGAAGTCGATGAACTCGTGCTGGCCGATATCGCCGCCGATGTGATCAATCAAATGGAAGATGAACTGTACATCATGGGCTCTGGCAGTACGGTTGCCTTTGTTATGGAAGAGTTAGGACTCGATAATACCCTGCTCGGTGTTGATCTCATTCAAAATAAAAACCTAGTTGGCAATGACTTAACCGCGAATAAATTACTCGAACTGACCCAAGATAAGCCGACTAAGTTGGTGATTACCTTAATTGGTGGCCAAGGCCATATCTTAGGGCGCGGTAATCAACAGTTGTCACCCGAGCTCATTCGGCGCATCGGAAAAGACAATATTATTATCCTCGCCACAAAAACTAAGCTAAAAGCACTTGATGGACGACCACTAATTGTGGATAGTGGCGACCCTAAATTAGATAGCGAGCTTGGCGGCTATTACAAAGTGACGACGGGCTACCATGATTACGTCATGTATCAGGTGGCCAATCCAGATTTATTGGTCGCAGCAGATGTGTCGGCCAATCTAGTATTAATGGAGAGTTAGACCCATGTTAGAGCATTACGAAGACGCATTAGAACAGTGGATCGCCAGCGTTGTTAGCCATGGTGATGACGATGCTTTGTTTGCCTGTGGCTATTTACAGGGCCATGTGGCCGTAGTGTTGTCGCAATTGGAAGCGCAGGGTGAAACGGATCTTGATGCGTTAATGCTAAAAATGACCGACTGTCTAGCACTCGCGCGCCAAGAATTAAACGATGCCGATTATGCCTTGGTTGAACAGGCATGGGTACAGCTGCAGGCAAAGATTATAGGCGAATTGGATGTTGCCTAGCGTTATGCCTATGACTGACGATGAGCAAGTGACTCATACCGAAGTAACGAGTGTAGAAATGCCTAGTGCTGAATTAGCCAGTGAGCAAGCTATCGATGCCAGCGCGGTATTTATCGGCTTAGTGAATCCTAAAACACCCGTTAACGTCGGTGGCATTATGCGCGCATCGGGTTGTTATGGCGTCGATGGCGTATTTTACACTGGCAGGCGCTACGAGTTAGCCGCGCGTTCGGGTGCTGTGCAATACCATGTCGATACTAAAGATGCTGGCGAGCGCATTCCGCTAACGGGCGTCACTTCATTGTTAGCCGCGGTTCCGGCGGACACTCAGCTTATCTGTGTCGATTTGGTGGTGGGCGCGACGCCGCTGCCGGATTTTGTTCATCCCGCGAAAGCCTTTTATGTGTTTGGTCCTGAAGATGGCACCATTGGCCAAGAGATTATCGATAAAGCCGATGCCGTAGTGTATGTGCCTACGGTCGGGTGTATGAATCTTGCGGCTTCGGTCAATGTGTTGCTATACGACAGATTGGCTAAATCCCACCGTGAGGCTGCAAGCCTGACATCGAGCCTAGCATCTGGTCTACCTTCGAACTTAAGCGGCGATGCGCTCATCCGTCAGAGTCGTGATAACAACAATCGTACTCGGGTGAAAGGGCCCAGAGCGCCGCGAAAACCTCGACATGTTGAATCCAGTAGTGTCGGGTCTAGCAGCCTTGAACCTAGCAGCATTGATAACGCGATAGCCATCACAGCAGCTTAATTGGTTTAAAAATAATATTTTTAAAAAGGGATTAAGCCATGGCTTAATCCCTTTTTTATAGCGCTCAAAAACGTTATTTTTCTAGCGATTGATTGTCTAGAGCTCTTTGCCCTTGAGCAATTTTCGCAGCCACATGCGATTGGGGTTGAGTTTACACAGAGTCGCTTTATCGAGTGGTATTGGTTCGCCGCAAAGCTGCGCCGCGAGACATTCGGCGGCCAGTGGCCCAGAACTTAACCCCCGTGAGCCTAACCCACCAAGAATATACAGCCCTTGATGCACCGGCGCTGGCGTGGTTTGCCAGTAGTGGCGACTCTCTTTAGTGAGTTGATGTTGCTCATAATCCTCAAGGATTTTAGGCACATCGGGCGCGCAGCCCATCATAGGGAAATGATCCCGCGTGACCATACGCACGCCAACGCGAGCATTGTTGCCACTCATGTCGATATCATCAAGCCAGCCTTGGTCAGGATAACTTTCATGCATTTTGGCGAGATTTTCTTGCTGCTCCTGCGGGCAAAAATCTAAATGCTTAGGTTCTTTAACGTAACTCGCGCCAAGACAGTGGAGTCCTTGGTGACTCGGGGTTAAATAACCGTTGGCGCACAGCACAGTCGCGAGTTGACTCAATTGAAACTGAGCGGGCACATGGCTGACTTGGCCGCGAAAAGGGCTAATTTGTAATTTGTTGCTGGCATCAAATTGCGTGAGCGCTGCGCCATTGGCGAGCACAAGTTGTGCAAAGGGGCCAAAGCGATGCTTAGCGGTGATTAAATACCAACCTTCACTTTGATGCTCAATTTCAAGGATCTCAGTCTCCAAATGGAGTTTGACCTCGGTAAGCTGCTGCGCTTTTTGTATTGCGGCTTCGGCATATTCGTACGGACAAACCCAGCCAGCCAGCGGATAGAAAAAGCCTGATTTGTCAATATTAATGTTCGCAAGAGAATTGGCCAGTTTCGCATCGACTCGATAGGCTATTTCACTTGGCCAGTTCTGGCTTTGAATAATTTTATCGAGTCGTAATTGGCTGCGTTCATCGTGGGCAGTTTGCAATACCCCGCAAAAATCATGGGAAATCGGCGTTTGATGTGGGGCGGGGACAGATGTCAGCGCCTGTACTCTACGGCGGCTAAATAAAAATGCCTGCTGGAAGAAGCGGCTTAATTCATCATTTTCCGGTGTCAGCAGCGGATAAATCGCTCCTTGGCGGTTGCCCGAGGCGCCTTGGCCAAGCTTGGCATCTTTACAAAAGATCTGCGTGCTTTGGCCGCGTTCCGCCAAAGACAGTGCCAAATGCGCCGAGGCTAACCCGCCGCCTATGATGGCAATCGAGCTGGGCGCGTCCGAGGGTAAGATTGCAGCCATAGGATTAAAGGCATAGGCTTTAGCATCTTGCTGGCGTAAGACGTGGCGCTCGTGTAACAAAATGGCATCAGGCTGATGGTTTGTCTGTATTTCAGCGCAGGTAAAATCCCTCACCTCAAAGCCACAGGCTTGGAAATGGCTCACAGGTGTTTCGCTTAATACGCTTGATTCGTTTAATCCAATAGTTGCCACAGTGGCGCCATCGTCACTGAGTTTTGCCATCTGCCAATGGATCTGCTGATTTAACCCATTTTGTAGATGGGGCAATACCAGCCAGTGCTGAACGGGGTGAAGCGGAGAATGGATGAGCGAACTGAGCTGGGATTGAATATCACCAAAGTGCAGGTCGATTGTGGTACGACCGTCATCAAAAATTAATCTCTGGCAACCTATAATAGCCGTCGGCTCTGTATGAAGTAAGCGTTGGGCAAGTGGCTCAAGTTCAGGCACTTTGGTTAAACAGGCGGATTGATCCCAAAGTAATTTAAGTTCGTACGCATTAATCGGATTGGGTTCGAATACGTTAAGGAGTAATCGTTGCTTAGGGTTTGTCTGAGTGCGCCACCAAGATAAGAGTTCAAGCCCGTTACCTAAACCAATTTGCCCTAATACTAAGAGTTTTTGCTGTGAATGAGCCTCAAATATCCGCTGCTGATAAATGCTCAATTTGCTGAGATAGTGTGCATCAGTGTGAGCTGTTGCGGGATAAAGGTTGATTAATTGCGGGTAATCGCGCTTAATTTGGCAAGGTTTATTGGGCTCTGCAGTCAAAGAAATTTACTCTCGGTCTCATAATTGGCATTATTTTACTCGCCTTTATGGAAAGCTGACCACTTAATTGAGTCAAAACAGATACTATTGGCTCAGCGAAAAGTAGGTACTGACATGTACACAATGGATAGCAATAAAATGAAAAGAGTCGTGATCACCGGAATGGGTGTTGTTTCAAGTATCGGTAATAACAAGCAAGAAGTGACCGAGTCACTGAAAGCGGGCCGCAGTGGTATTACGCATTCAGCTCAGTTTGAAGAGATGCAGTTACGTAGCCACGTATGGGGTGACATCAAGTTAAACCCTGCTGAGCATATCGATCGTAAGGCATTGCGTTTTATGGGTGATGCGGCAGCTTATGCCTACATTGCTATGCAAGAAGCGGTTGCCGATGCCAATTTAACTGAAGAGCAGTATTCAGATCCGCGCGTAGGTTTGATTGTGGGTACAGGCGGCGCATCATCGTCTAACCAAGTACAATCTGCCGATACATTGCGTGAAAAAGGCGTTAAACGCGTAGGTCCGTATATTGTGCCTCGCATCATGTCGAGCACGGCCAGCGCTTGTTTAGCCACGCCATTTAAAATTAAAGGCATGAATTATTCTATCAGTTCAGCCTGTGCAACCAGCGCCCACTGTATTGGTCACGCCGTTGAACTTATCCAAATGGGTAAGCAAGACATGGTGTTTGCCGGTGGTGCTGAAGAAGTGGATTGGACACTGACCATGGGCTTCGACGCTATGGGCGCACTGTCAACCAAGTACAATGCCACACCCGAAAAAGCCTCTCGTACCTATGATGCAGACCGTGATGGTTTTGTGATTTCTGGCGGCGGCGGTATTTTAGTGGTTGAAGAGTTAGAGCATGCTCTGGCTCGCGGCGCAAAAATTTACGCTGAAGTGATTGGTTATGGCGCGTCTTCAGACGGTTATGACATGGTGGCGCCATCGGGTGAAGGCGCTGTGCGTTGTATGCAAATGGCGATGATGGATGTCGATACCCCAATCGATTACATCAATACTCACGGCACTTCAACGCCAGTGGGCGACGTGCGTGAATTAGAAGCGCTACGTGAAGTTTTCAAAGACAAGTGCCCACCGATTGCATCGACTAAGTCTATGACAGGTCATGCATTAGGCGCCGCAGGCGTACATGAAGCGATTTACAGCTTAATCATGATGGAAAACAGCTTTATTGCCCCAAGCATCAATATCGAAAATCTGGACGAAGCGGCGAAAGATATGCCTATCGTGCGTGAATATCGCGATGCTGAGCTGAATACTGTTATGAGTAACAGCTTTGGTTTTGGCGGTACAAACGCCACGCTAGTGATGCGTAAATTCAAATAAGTTTGTTTATCAAACGCGATAGAAGGGAAGCTTAGGCTTCCCTTTTTTATGGGCGTTTTTTGTAAACCTGTTGCATCGACAAGGATTTATCCCATTAGTCTTGTTAGAATACCGAGCATCTTGATGCCTTCCATTCCCACTTTTTTAGATCAGGTGCCCATGAAGATTTTAGTCGATGAAAATATGCCCTATGTTGAACCGCTATTTGGCGATCTCGGGGAAATTATTCCTGTTAATGGCCGCACGTTAACCGCAGCGCAAGTGCGCGATGCCGATGTGTTATTAGTGCGCTCAGTCACCAAAGTGAATGCCGAGTTACTCTCGGACAATCATCAACTGAAGTTTGTCGGCAGTGCCACTATAGGCACAGATCATGTGGATTTAGCCTACCTTGCCGAGCGTAATATCCCCTTCTCTAATGCGCCAGGTTGCAATGCGACTGCGGTTGGGGAATTTGCTTTTATCGCTATGCTGGAGCTAGCACAGCGGTTTGATTCGCCGCTTAAGGGCAAGGTCGTCGGCATAGTGGGCGCGGGTAATACCGGTACTGCAACAGCAAAATGTTTGCAAGCCTACGGTATTAGCGTGTTGCTTAATGATCCCATCAAAGAGAAACAGGGCGATCCGCGCAGTTTTGTGAGCTTAGAAACTATCATGGCGCAGGCCGATATCATCAGTTTGCATGTGCCCATCACGCGCACGGGCGAGCATAAAACCAAACATTTGTTCGATGAGGTGCGCTTAAAGGCGCTCAAACCCAATACATGGTTAGTGAATTGCTGCCGCGGTGATGTGATAGATAACAAAGCACTTGTCAGAGTTAAACGCCAGCGTGATGATCTCAAACTTGTACTTGATGTGTGGGAAGGCGAGCCAACACCGATGCCTGAACTGGTGCCACTGGCTGAATTTGCCACCCCGCATATTGCAGGTTACAGCTTAGAAGGTAAGGCGCGCGGCACTTTTATGCTCTATCAAAAGCTGTGTCAGTTACTTAATATTGCTGCCGATAAAAGTCTACTGGATCTCTTGCCAAGCTTTAACATTAAGGCGGTCGAACTTGCGACCGCGCCGAATGAAAAAGCGTTATTACAGCTCGCGCGTTTTGTCTATGATTTGCGCGATGATGACAAGATGTTCAGAAATACATTCTTAAATGAGAATGGCTTCGACACTATGAGAAAAAATCACCAACATAGACGCGAATTTAGTGCATTGGCGCTGGCTTATGACGGTCAATCTGAGGTAGATTGGTTGTCCAATTTAGGTTTTTCAGGAGTCGGTCAGTAGCTATGTCACAGGAATTTAATGTTGTCGTTTTAGGTGCATCGGGCGCAGTGGGTCAAACTATGATAGAGATCCTTGAAGAGCGTAATTTCCCGGTTGCCAATTTGTACCCTTTAGCCAGTAGCCGCAGCGCCGGTGAAACGGTCAGCTTTCATGGCAAACAAATTACCATTCTCGACGTAGAAACCTTCGATTGGACCCAAGCTCAAATTGGTTTCTTCTCTGCAGGTGGTGATGTTTCCGCCAAATGGGCGCCGATTGCCGCTGAAGCAGGCTGTGTTGTGATTGATAACACCTCACACTTTAGATACGACATCGATATTCCTTTGGTTGTACCTGAAGTGAATCCGCATGCTATCGCTGATTTCCGCAATCGCAATATCATTGCTAACCCAAATTGCTCAACCATTCAAATGCTGGTGGCACTTAAGCCTATTTATGATGCCTATGGTATCAGCCGCATTAATGTGGCAACGTACCAGTCAGTATCGGGCACAGGTAAAAAAGCCATTGAAGAATTAGCGCATCAGTGCACTAAATTATTGCAAGGTTTACCTGCTGACGCTGAAGTCTATCCAAAACAAATTGCTTTTAACGTATTGCCACAAATCGATAAATTTATGGATAACGGCTATACCAAAGAAGAAATGAAAATGGTCTGGGAAACCCAGAAGATTTTCGGTGACGATGAGATTTTAGTGAATGCGACTGCCGTACGTGTGCCTGTGTTTTATGGTCACTCGGAAGCCATTAATATCGAAACTCGTCAGCCTGTTGATGCCGAAGACGTTAAAGCTTTACTGCGTAATGCCGAAGGAGTGGTATTGTTTGAATCCGATGATGATTATCCAACAGCAGTGACAGATGCCGCAGGAACCGATCCGGTTTATGTGGGTCGCATTCGTAAGGATATTTCTCATTCTCACGGGATTAACTTGTGGGTCGTGTCAGACAATATTCGTAAAGGCGCAGCCTTGAACAGTGTGCAAATTGCCGAGATCTTAGTGAGAGATTATTACTAAGCATTAGATTGCATTTGATGCCCATTGAAAAGCCTGCTGTCAGCAGGCTTTTTTTGTTTTACAATTGTGAACAGTAGCAGGGCGGGGATTTCTGGTTTATAGTAATCTCAATAAATACAATTGCCTAAAGCCTGTTATCAGTGAGATAACTTTATAGCGCTTCAAAGGGAAGGATTGATGAAATTTCGCACTTCGTATCTTGTGGGTCTAATGGCCACTGTTTTAGCTGTTTCTTCTACCGCTTATTTTATTGATCCCGCCGTTGCTGCAGATACACCAAGATTAAAACCCTTAAAAATCATGGGGCCAGACGGACAGATTCGTCAAGTTAACCATCAATATGGTCCAACGACATCGAAAGACACTTTTTGGAGCATAGCGCAAAAAGTCCGTCCTGATGCCAGTGTTAGCGTCTATCAGGTGATGGCCGCCTTATACGATGCTAACCCTCATGCGTTTAACTCTGCCAGTTATAACAGTTTAGAACGCGGTATGATCCTGCTCATTCCGTCTAAAGAAGTCATGCTGTCGATCCCCAATCGTATGGCGATAGCCAGAGCAGAGCAAAGTGATAGACAATCTCGGGCTCCGGCGAAAGCAGCGTCTAAACCGCCAGCTAAGGTGACGACAGCAAAAGCGCCAGTCACGGCTCCTGCGGTGATTGTTGAAACGAAAGTGACACCACCTAAAGCGGTTGTTGAAACACCTGTTCCAGAAAAGCCCAAGATGCTGAGTTCAGATGTGACGGCGCGGTTAGAAGCGGCAGAAAGCAAAAATCTGTCATTAACCGATGAATTAGCCCGCACGCAAGATCAACTCTCAGTGCGCACTTCAGATGTTGAAGCGCTAAAAGTTAAAGTTGAAGAATTAAATCAACGGATTGCTGTGCTGGAAGAAACACTTCAAGCCAGCAAACTACAAAACCAAGCCTTGAAAGCCGAAGTTGAAGCTGCGCAAGTGCCAGAGACGATAGCTGTTGAAGCTGAAGTAGAGGCAGAGGCACCGATTGAGCCCGATGACTTGTGGCGCAATATCCTTAACAGTCCTGCGTTATTGATTGCCGCGGCTGTGATCCCTGCCTTGTTCTTACTGCTTGCTGTGTTCTGGTTCCTGCGCCGTAAACGCAATAAAGAACGTCGTGAAATGCAGACACAAGAAGCGGTTATGGCCGCCGGTGCCGCTGGGATTGCAGGTACCGCCATCATGGATATGGATGATGACGATTTAGACGATATGGCGGTACATTTAGATTCTGACCATGCGGACTCCATCGATAGTCTTCTTGATATGGGCAGTGTCGATTTACAACCTGAGCAAGATTTGACTGACTCCCACGATCAGATGGATATGGCTTCTGAAATGTTTGTCGATCCGGGGATCTCTGCCGAACCTGAGGTTGAAGACGAAGGGCAATCTCTTGATGATCTGTGGGCCGAAGCCATGGGCGATCAGGAAGAGGATATTGTTGAGGAGAAACCTAAATCTGGCAATATTCTTGAGGAAGCCGATCTTGATGCACTATTAGCGGGCCTAGGTTCTGACGACAGCACTTCTGAAGACAGCACCGAAGCCGAAGAGGATTTAAGTGAATTAGAGCGTAACTTTGCGAGCGATTTAGCTCAAGAAGATGACAGTAATGATGTTACTTCTAAGTTGAATGATGTTGAAGTCGCAGACACTAAACCTGCCGATGAAGCCATCGCGGATGACGATGATCTTGATGCATTACTTGCCGAGTTTAGTGTTCCTGCAAAAGATACTGAGACTGCACAAGCGCCTGCCCCAGACGTTGTTGCATCTGATGATGAAGATCTCAGTGCTGCCATCGCGGCAGAACTCGGTGATGAGCTAGATGATGAACTTAGCGGAGAAGACGTTGATGATATCGATGCCTTATTGGCTGATTTCGATAAACCAACGCCAGCCGCTGAACCTGAAGTCGAGCCTGATCTTGGCGCTGAAATTGCTGCTGAACTAGATGCGGAGCTTAATGAACTGGGCGTAGAAGACACCGATGACATCGATGCCCTGTTAGCCGATTTCGATAAACCTGCAGAACCTGAAGTTGAACCTGATCTCGGTGCTGAAATTGCCGCAGAGCTAGACACTGAGCTTAATGAACTGGGCGTAGAAGATACCGACGACATTGACGCCCTGTTAGCCGATTTCGATAAACCTGCAGAACCTGAAGTTGAACCCGACCTCGGCGCTGAAATTGCCGCCGAGCTAGACGCTGAGCTTGATGAGCTGGGTGTGGAAGATACCGACGATATTGATGCTCTGTTAGCGGATTTTGATAAACCGACGCCAGCGGTTGAACCTGAAGTCGAGCCCGATATTCGTGCTGAAATTGCCGCTGAGTTAGACGATGAGCTTAATGAATTAGGCGTAGAAGAATCCGATGATATTGATTCACTACTGGCGAGTTTTGATGCTGAGCCTGAACTCAAAGTCGATGCAGAAGATGATGATATCAGTGCAGAAATCGCCGCAGAATTAGAAGCTTCGTTACCGGAAGACATAAAAGGTGAAGCGTCAGGTGATGATGATTTAGATGCACTCTTAGCTGAGTTTGATGTGCCGGAGCAATTGGATGCCGATGAAGATGAATTCGACTTTGATATGGAAACGGCGCAACTCGATTCAGACGACAATTCAGTTGACGAAGATAATTTACTTAAAGGCATAGGTGCGGCTCACTCTATCGACGGCACCGATGATACTTTTACATTAGTCGAGGAACTGAGTGACGATAACGACGCTGATGTATTAGCGACGGCCGCAGTCACTTTGGCCGCTGCTGCAGCCGCGGCCAGTGTTAAAGAAAAAGAATCTTCTTTCTTTAATGATTTAAAAGCCAATAAGAGCAAAGATCCCCATGTGCTCGATTGGGACTCAGAGCTAGATTTTGCACCTAAGGCTAAGCCTGCTGCAACGCAAGCAGATGTAACGGCTAATGATGTTGAGCCTAATAAAGATGCCACAGCGCTCGATTATGCTTCTCAAGAGAAGCCCATTAAGGCTACGCGTAACGATATTGATTTTAGTGAAGATTTTAAACTTGATATCAAAGAAGACACGGATGATTTGGACCTTGAGCAAGGGCTCGACTTAAGTGACGATAATGTGCTCGCCGCTTTTACAGCCAATACAGATTATGACGATGAAGATGTGTTGACGTCGGAAGACAGTTTCTCTCTGGTCGATGATCATAATCTTACCGTCGATGAAGCCTTGGCTGCACTCGATGCCCAGGAGTCGCGAAAAGCGCAGAAAAAGTTTGTTCCTGACCATGATTTAACCAGTTTTCAAAATGAAAACGGTTTTATCGACATCGACAAGTTGCTGAATGATGCCGATGAAGAGGGGGCTGATACCGATTTGTATTCGGAAGTTGACGTTGAGATGAGTGATGTCGGTGCTTTAATCGGTGATGCCGCGATGATCGATGTTGATGATGAAGAAAACTCAGTCAACGCTAAGCTGGATTTAGCGCGTGCTTATATCGAAATTGACGACAGCGACAGTGCGAAAGCCCTGCTCAAAGAAGTGCAAATTGACGGTAACGAGCGCCAGCAGGATGAAGCTGGACGTTTGCTCAAAGAGATTAGTTAATCCCGGTTGAGAGTGTTTCAATCTAACGGCGCCTTCAGCGCCGTTTTTTTTATGGGCTGCTGTGATAAAATGCGCCGCTAAATCAATTGTGAGGATAAGTGGATGCGGATTGCATTAGGTATTGAATATGACGGTAATGGTTATTTTGGCTGGCAACGTCAGGCCGAAGTCGATTCAGTACAAGGGCAATTAGAACGGGCGTTATCGATAGTGGCCAATGAGCCTATCGGCGTCTTCTGCGCTGGCCGTACCGATGCGGGCGTGCATGCCACAGGCCAAGTGGTCCATTTTGAAACCAATGCTATTCGTAATGAAGGCGCATGGACCTTAGGGGTGAATGCTAATTTGCCCGACAATATTGCCGTTCGTTGGGTCAAAGAAGTCGACGACAGTTTCCATGCGCGCTTTTCGGCCACCGCCAGACGCTACCGCTATGTGATTTATAATCACACTTTTCGGCCTGGGATTTTACGCCATGGTGTAAGCCATTATCACGGCAATATCGATGCTGACAAAATGCACCAAGCGGCACAGGCACTCTTGGGTGAGCAGGATTTTACTAGCTTTCGCGCTGTTCAGTGTCAGTCGAAAACACCGTTTCGTAATGTGCATTGCGTTAATGTCACGCGCCAAGGTATGTATGTGATTGTTGATATCGCCGCGAATGCTTTCTTGCATCACATGGTGCGCAATATTGTCGGTTCATTGTTAGAAATCGGTCTAGGTAATCAGCCACTGACTTGGATGGGCGATTTGCTCGCGTTAAAAGACAGAAACCAAGCCGCAGCAACGGCTAAACCCCATGGACTCTATTTAGTTGATGTGACTTATCCAGAACAATATCAATTACCTAAGCTCGCCCTTGGGCCATTATTCATGTTGGATTGAAAAGATCTTATTTGAGAGATAATCGAATACGAGGATATACGGACATGCTTACAGTACCAGCGCCAAATGCAGGATTGGAACAGTGGTTGGATTATTTGCTATCTATACATCCAACCGAAATCGATATGGGGTTAACCCGTGTCTCTAAGGTCGCGCAAACCCTTGGTCTTTTGGATTTAGGTCCAACCAAGATAGTGACCGTGGCGGGGACAAACGGCAAAGGCACCACCTGCGCCATGCTCGAAAATATTCTGCACTTATCGGGTTTGACGGTTGGCGTATACAGTTCGCCACACATGCTGAAGTACAACGAGCGAGTGCGTATCAATGGTAGCGATGTCAGTGATAGCGGTTTTGTTACGGCATTTGAGCAAATTGAAGCCGCGCGCGGCGATATTTCTCTGACCTTTTTTGAGTATGCTACGCTCGCAGGCTTGATACTCTTTAAAGCCGCTCAGCTTGACGTGGTTATCTTAGAAGTCGGTTTAGGTGGACGGTTAGATGCCACCAATATTATCGATGCCGACATTAGCGTACTGACGTCGGTCGATTTAGACCATGAAAGTTATCTCGGTAATACCCGTGAGCTTGTGGGCCGTGAAAAGGCGGGCATTTTCCGCCGTGGTAAACCTGCCATTGTAGGTGAACCCAACTTGCCACACACTGTCAATGATGTCGCCAATGAGGTTGGCGCCATCTTGTATCGCGTCGGTAACGAATTCAGTTATCAAGCCCATGGCAATCTGTGGGATTTTCAAGGTCAAGTGCTCAAACTGCACGATTTAGCGTTACCAACTTTGCCATTACCTAATGCGGCGACTGTATTGGCAGTGATTGAACAGGGCTGGCCGGATATCACGCCTTCAATTATTGCTGAGGGTATTAGCACGGCTCGGTTAACGGGTCGATTAGAGCGGGTGAGTGAGAAGCCGTTAGTGTTACTCGATGTTGCCCATAATCCCCATGCGGCGCGGTTTTTGGTACAACAATTAGCGCCAATCGTTGTGGGTAAGTGCGTCTTCGCCCTTTGCGGCATGTTGAAGGATAAAGATATCGCAGGTGTGTTGCCTGTGATCAACCCACTGATCGACACTTGGTATTTGGTCAGTCTGCACGGTGAGCGTGGCGCGAGTTCGGCCATGCTACGCAAAACATTAGCCACTGAGGCTGCTGCATTTGAGTTTGAGGACATATCTGAGGCTTGGTCTGCATTAAAAGCGCAAATTAACCCAGATGATGTGGTAATTGTGTTTGGCTCCTTTTACACTGTGGCAGGTTTTAAGTCTCAATTTATGCAGGAAGTCAGTTTTGTCTAGCCAGTTTCATAATCGTTTAGTCGGCACTGTAGTGCTGGTTGCGCTTGGGGTAATTTTTTTGCCGGATATTTTGGATGGCAAAAAAGATCGCCAAGAAGAGCAGTTTTCCGAAATTCCTTTGCGCCCGACCGTGATTGAGCAGCAAAAAGCCGACGATGATATGTTTGAAGTCTTGTCGGCCGAGGATGCTGCTGCGCTGAATGGGACTGAGGTCGCCTTAGCCGAAATGCCAGTTAATGCTGACAATGAAAAGTCTGCCGTTGCGCCAGTAATCGAAGTCGCAAAGCAAGATGTTAAGAAAGACGTTAAGCCTGATGTAAAAAAAGCAGAGCCTAAGCCTGAAACGAAACCTGAAGCTAAAAAAGAGCCGCCTAAAGCCACTGTAAAAACTGAGCCGGCTAAAAAAGCGGACGCTAAAGCGACTACTGTGGCTAAGGCTGAAAAGCCTAAAGCAGAAACGCCCAAAGCCAGTGCAGCCAAAGAGGATGCCGTTAAAGTGGTCAGCCGTGACAGCTTGAAAAGTGGCTTTACCTTGCAGCTTGGCAGTTTTAACAACGCAACGAATGTTAAAGCCTTGGTTGCACAGCTGCGTAAGAGTGGTTTTAAAGCGTACACTATTCCTGAAAACCCTAAAGATGGCGTATTAACTAAAGTGTTTGTCGGACCCGATGTGTCTGAGGCAAAGCTGAAGAAAGTACAGGTTGAGGTGGAAAACCTTACACGTCTCAAGGGCTGGATTGTTCCTTTTAATCCCTTAGAATCTTAATGGTGATACAACACACGAGACTGAAAATGATTTATTTACCTCACTAGGGGTGAGAATCGTTTCAGTCTCTGGTAGAATCGCGCCGTCTTAAAGCCCATGTCGGAAAGCCATCTCAATGGTTTGGATTGATTACGCTATCATATTCGTCATCGGATTATCGACTCTCATCAGTCTGATCCGTGGATTTGCCAAAGAAGCCATGTCCTTAGTGGTATGGTTTGCGGCTTTCTTTGTTGCCAGCCAATTTTACCAAGATCTTGCCGTTCACTTAACACAAATGAACGATGAGATGCTGCGTAATGGCGTTTCTATTGCCATCCTCTTTATTACCACTTTGGTACTCGGTGCCTTAGTTAACTATATTCTCGGACAACTTGTTGTCAAAACCGGATTATCTGGCACTGACAGGCTTTTGGGCTTGTGCTTCGGTGCTATTCGAGGCGCGCTTATTGTGAGCGCCTTGTTGTTTTTCATGGATGCTTTTACAGGCTCTCCCAACTCCCAATGGTGGAAAGATTCTGTGCTAGTACCCGAATTTGGCGTTGTTATTCAATGGTTTTTTGACTATTTGGAAAATACCTCCAGCTTTGTACCCAAACTATAAGAAAGAAAATAAAATAATCCTAAGTGATAGAACATCTTACAATGAGGAAGCTTACCCATGTGTGGTATCGTCGGAATAGTTGGCCAATCATCGGTTAATCAGACCATTTATGATGCACTGACAGTGTTGCAGCACAGAGGTCAGGATGCGGCAGGTATTGTGACCATTGATCGTGGTGCTTTCAGACTACGTAAAGCCAATGGTTTGGTTAAAGACGTTTTTGAAGTCAAACATATGCAACGCCTACAAGGTAATGCTGGTATTGGCCATGTGCGTTATCCAACTGCGGGCAGTTCAAGCGCATCTGAAGCGCAGCCTTTCTATGTTAACTCGCCATTTGGGATCTCATTAGCCCATAACGGTAACTTAACCAACACAGTCGAATTAGCCGAAGGGCTGATCAAAAAACGTCGCCACGTGAACACCACTTCGGATTCTGAAGTCTTGTTAAACCTGTTGGCCGACGAACTGCAAAAAACCACGAGTTTGACCCTGACGTCGGAAGAAGTGTTCGATGCGGTCGCTAACGTACACCAACAAGCTCGTGGCGCCTACGCGGTTGTTGCCATGATTATTGGTCAAGGCTTAGTCGCGTTCCGTGACCCATTTGGTATTCGTCCTTTGGTATTAGGTAAGCACGAAACTGCCACTGGCACTGAATACATGGTGGCTTCTGAAAGTGTGGCACTTGATGCCGTTGGCTTTGAAGTGATGCGTGATGTAGCACCGGGTGAAGCGATTTATGTTTCAATTGACGGTCAGCTGTATACCCGTCAATGTGCAGCCGAGCCTAGCTATGCACCTTGTATCTTCGAATTCGTCTATTTTGCCCGTCCAGATTCGACGATCGACAAAGTGTCTGTATATGCAAGTCGCGTCAACATGGGCGCTAAGCTTGGCGAGAAGATTAAGAAGGAATGGTACGATCACGATATCGACGTGGTTATTCCTATTCCTGAAACCTCTTGCGATATCGCGCTGGAAATTGCCCGTTGCATGGATTTACCGTACCGCCAAGGTTTTGTGAAAAACCGTTATATTGGCCGTACCTTCATCATGCCTGGTCAACAGGAGCGTAAGAAGTCAGTGCGTCGTAAGTTGAATGCCATTAACACTGAGTTCAAAGGCAAAAATGTCCTGTTGGTGGACGACTCTATCGTTCGCGGTACGACCTCTGAGCAAATCATCGAAATGGCCCGTGAAGCAGGTGCTAAGAAAGTGTACTTTGCCTCTGCCGCACCGGAAATTCGTTTCCCGAACGTGTACGGTATTGACATGCCAACGTCGAATGAGCTTATTGCCCACGGTCGTGATGCCGATGAAATCGCCAAGTTAATTGGTGCTGATGGCATTATTTTCCAAGACTTACCCGATTTAATTGAAGCGGTAAGAATGGAAAATCCTGCGATTAAACGTTTCGAAACGTCTGTATTTGATGGTCACTACATCACGAACGACGTTGACCAAGCGTATTTAGATCACTTGACGCAACTGCGTAATGACGATGCCAAAGCCGATCGAAATAAAGATATCGGCACTAACTTAGAGCTGCATAACGTCTGTCACCCATAAGGATTGTGGGTCATTCAGTATCGTAAAGTTTGTGTCCTTTTTGTTCTAAACGATACAAAAAAGCCAGTGAGAAATCACTGGCTTTTTAATGGCTTATATTTGCTTAACGGAGCATAGTGGTAACGTCTACGTATTTATACGTTGCGCTGTTTCAGTCATTACATTTTCTTCAGCGTGTTTGCGTTCAACCCAGTAATCCGCATTTTTAATCCCCAGTTTTACCGGGTCAAAAAGTGGCTCTATGCCGAGTGCTTGTTGTGATTCATAATCTTTAAGGCAAGTGAATGCGGTTTTCCTTAATAGAATAATGGCAATAATATTGAGCCATGCCATAAGTCCGACACCAATGTCACCCATTCCCCAAGCCATATCAGCCGTTTTAACTGTGCCGTATACGGTTGAGCCAATGATCACGACTTTGAGAACGACCATGAACCAAGGATGATTTACTTTACGGTTAATATAGGCAATGTTGGTCTCAGCAATGTAGTAATAAGCCACTATGGTAGTAAAGGCGAAGAAGAACAGTGCGATAGCCACAAAGATATTGCCAAATCCTGGCATCATACTTTCCATTGCCGTTTGTACATAGCCTGGTCCTGCAGCGACTCCGGCAATGCCGGTATAAAGCGCCGCACCGTCTGGGCCCTGAACATTATACAGTCCTGTAATGAGCAGCATGAAACCTGTTGCAGAGCAAACGAATAAGGTGTCGATATACACAGAAAAAGCTTGAACTAACCCTTGTTTGGCTGGATGGCTTACCGCCGCTGCAGATGAGGCATGTGGCGCTGTACCTTGACCCGCTTCGTTGGAGTAAATACCCCGCTTTACCCCCCACATGATGGCTAAGCCTAAAATGGCACCAAAACCCGCATCAAAGCCAAAGGCACTTTTGATAATTAACCATAAAATACCCGGTAGCTGGCCAATATTTAGCGCTATGATGACACAAGCCACTATGATGTAACCCAGTGCCATAAAGGGGACGACGGCACTGGCAAAGTGAGCGATACGTTTTACACCGCCAAAAATGATAAAACCAAGAAGCATAGCCAGTATGGCTGCAGTCACATTAGGATCTATGTTGAAAGCGGTTTTTAAACTTGAACCAATCGAGTTAGCTTGTACGCCCGGCAGCAGGATCCCGCAGGCAAATATGGTCGCTATTGCAAATACCCATGCATACCATTTCATGCCTAAGCCTTTTTCAATATAAAAAGCAGGCCCACCACGATACTCGCCATTGATTTTTTCTTTATAGACTTGACCTAAGGTAGATTCAACGAAGGCGGAGCTGGCACCGAGAAAGGCAACCATCCACATCCAAAATAAAGCGCCAGGACCACCAAAGGTGATTGCTGTGGCAACCCCTGCAATGTTACCTGTACCGACTCGACCCGCTAATGTCATCGCGAGTGCTTGAAAAGACGACACTCCCGCATCAGTACTCTTACCATCAAACATCAGGCGTATCATTTCTGGCAGATGGCGCAGCTGTAAAAATCGAGTGCGAAGGGAGAAATAGAGCCCTACACCTAGGCAAAGAAAAATAAGTGCAGGGCTCCAAATTACACTATTGATCGCGTTGACAATCTCATTCATAGACTCCGATTCCTTTATTGTGTTGTTTTAGCAGAGTTTTTAGGTTTACGGTTATTCAACAGATGTTGAGTTAGGACATTCACTTTTGATTAAGACATTTTTTGTAAATATCCAAGATACTCAACATAACTATTTTTTAGGGAGCTTCATAGTTAAAGTGTTAAATATTTGAAACCAATGTGTTTTGAAATTGAGTTTTAGCATGGGTAAATAGAGCGGAGGGGCGAGTTAACTCGAAATACGGTAGTGATTTATTATGAATGTCAGTTATCCCATTACCCAAAGTAGCATCCACACGCCGAATAAGCTGCTTAAGCTATGGCGCGTGATTTGATGGCTGAGTAATAGAGATAAACTCACAGCAATAGGAATGACGAGAATGAATCCCCATGCTAACGGCATATCGATGATTTTCATTTGTCCCAGCCAGGTACTGGTGAGCATGCTTATTGCGAGTAACATTAAGCTATGGAATATCAATAACTGATTGAATCTTAATATTAATGCTGGAGTTATTGTCATAGCCTGTCGCGCATTTATTGCAAACTGTCCCATAGTCACTCCTTAGTTATTTAGTGTATCTTATGCCTTGTTGAGAATCATTCGCAATTGAATTTACACTTAAGCTTTTACATTTAAGCTCGGTTTACTACAGAAATTTGCACTCAACTGGCGTTTGGGCTAAATTATACTGTAATTATATCCAGTGCTTGGTGTTTGTATGATTCTCTATATCGCAGAAAAACCTAGCCTAGGGCGGGCCATTGCCGATGTATTGCCTAAACCCCATAAAAAAGGCGATGGATTTATCGAAGCCGCCAATGGCGATTGTGTGTCTTGGTGCGTTGGTCACTTGCTCGAGCAAGCAGAACCTGATGCCTATAATCCCGAATTTAAGTCTTGGAAATTCGAGCATTTGCCAATAGTGCCAGACAAGTGGCAACTAAAACCTAAGGCCGCAACCCGCAGCCAACTCACAGTGCTTAAACGATTAGTCAAACAAGCCAACACGCTGGTTAACGCGGGCGATCCCGACCGTGAAGGGCAGTTACTCGTGGATGAAGTGATTGCCTATCTTGGCGTGACGGGGGACAAGCTACATCAAACCCAGCGTTTACTGATCAGTGACTTAAACCCACAAGCTGTAAAACGGGCTCTAACGCAGCTACGCAGTAATCGCGAGTTTATTCCTTTATCCACATCGGCCTTAGCCCGCAGTCGTGCCGATTGGCTCTATGGCATGAATATGACGCGTGCGTACACCATCCAAGGTAAAAAGGTCGGTTATCAAGGCGTGTTATCCGTCGGCCGAGTACAAACGCCATTGCTTGGGCTAGTGGTGCGCCGTGATGAAGAGATTGCCCACTTTCAATCTAAACCTTTTTATGAAGTACTGGCGCATTTGGCGACCGAGAAGCAAGAAACCTTCAGCGCCAAGTGGCAACCTAGCGAAGCTTGTCAGCCCTATATGGATGAAGAAGGACGAGTGTTAGTGAGAGGGTTAGCGCAAAATGTGGTGAGTCGCATCAGTGATAAACCCGCCTTAGTCACTCAATTAGTGGCTAAGGACAAGAAACAGAATCCACCATTGCCCTACAGCTTATCCGCGTTGCAAATTGATGCGGCGAAACGGTTTGGCATGAGTGCTAAGGATGTGCTCGATACCTGCCAAAGTTTGTATGAACGTCATAAACTCATTACTTACCCACGCTCCGACAGTCGTTATTTACCCGTTGAGCAACATAACCTTGCGCCTTCGGTACTTAAGGCGATAAGTGACGGTGCAGCTGAGTTATTGCAAGGTGCTGATGCACCCGATCCCCGTCTTAAATCTAAAGCATGGGATGATAAAAAAGTGGACGCCCATCACGCAATCGTCCCCACAGAGAAGACAGCTAACTTATCTAGCTTGAGTCAGCGTGAGAGGCAGTTATATCTTCATGTTGCTCGCCAGTACTTAGCACAGTTTTATCCGGCTTATTGTTACAGTGAAACCACAGTGCAAGTGACAATCGAGGGTGGCTTATTTAATACCAAGGCGCGTCAGGATAATTCCCTCGGCTGGAAGCAACTCTTTGCCCGCCAAGAGCCAAATGGCAGTAAGGCGAGTGGCAACAAGTCGACGGAAGAAAGCACAGGTAAGGACGATGAGGAGAATGACGAGTTTATCGGCCAATTACCGCCTTTGAAATTGGGACAGGCTTTGCATTGTACTCGAGGCGAATTGTTGGAGAAAAATACTCAACCACCAAAGGCCTTTAACGATGCCACTTTACTCGGTGCTATGACGGGTATTAGCCGTTATGTGACCGATCCTGAGATCCGTAAAATTCTTAAAGAAACCGATGGATTAGGTACAGAGGCCACCCGTGCAGGTATTATCGAATTGCTGTTCAAACGCGGTTTTTTACAACGCTTAGGTAAATCTATTGTCTCGACAGACGTGGGGAAAGGATTGATTAACAGCTTGCCCGCGAGTGCGACTACGCCGGATATGACAGCGCTTTGGGAAGCGAGTCTGAATGGCATTTGCCATAAAGAAACCTCTTATCAAGCCTTTATGCAGCCACTGCTCGGCACCTTATCCACGCTTATCCAGAATGCAGGCGCACAACTGCCAACCGCGCTTAATGGTTTACAAGGCCAAGGTTATCGTAAAACGGCAAGTAATAAATCCGGTTATCGTAAGTCGTATTCTAAAAAATCAAGTTCAGCGAAAGGTATCGGTACAACAAAAAACGATGGTTCCAACAAATATGGTTCCCAAAAGACCAGTTCCAAAAGTTCGGTAACTCGATCAACCAGTCGTTCAGCTTCTAATAGCCGCAAATATACAACAGCAGTGTAATGACACACTTGTTGCATACATGTCGTTATTGTCTTTTGATGTAATAACGACATTTAATTTATCTAACGGTATTTAACAACCGATAATCACGATATTTCGAGATTGCCTGATCCGTATCTAAAAAACACCTTGATTTTCAGCTTTTCCTCCCGGTGGCATATAACCTGCTTACTATTGATTGTGGAAAATAATATATCAAATAAATCATGTGATTATATGTGGTTTCGCTGAATTTAAAGGTAGATGAAATGAAAAAGACATTGCTCGCTTTGATGATCCCAAGCTTATTGTTAATGGGAACTGCTCAAGCCGTTGAGTTGTATAATGACCAAACTAACAGCGTTAACATGATAGGTTGGTTAGGTTTTGCCGCGTTAAATGATGGTCATGAAACTTCTGTTATAGATAATTTTTCTCGTGTTGGTTTTCGTTTCGACCGTCAAGAGAAAAATGGCTGGAGCTCCTTTGCCCATACGGAATGGGGTATCAATATGGTGACCAGTGATGACGGCCTTATATACACGCAAGGCCAAGGTGGTGGTCAGTTATCGGCATCCAAAAATTCAGATTTTTTATTTAATCGACTGGGTTATGTTGGGATGTCCCATGAGAAATGGGGAAAGATCAGTTTTGGTAAGCAATGGGGGGCTTACTATGATGTTGCTTACACAACCGATGTGCTCAATGCTTTTACAGGTTGGTCTGTGGGGGCTTATACCTTCGGTGACGGTGGTTTAACTGGGGCAGGACGTGCCGATGCTGCGCTGCAATATCGAAATACTTTTGGTAATCTACATGTCGCAGTGCAGTATGCCTCTAAACAAAATAGCGATGTTGCCTTGTATGATGGCAGTGGTGCTCCCTTGAAAGATGGTTCCGAATTGAGTTTCGAACCTAGCTACGGTGCAAGTGTAACTTACAACTTTACTGATAAATTTAAAGTGCTAGCGGGATTTAATCGTGGTGATTTTACCGGAAATCTTGCAGGCCAAGAGGTTGATAACACTAACCAAATTATTGGGGTTGGCGCCCAATACGGTAGTTTCTATCAATATGCTCCAGGTCGTGATGCTGACGGTTTATACGTAGGTTTTAACGCCCATAAGAGTGAGCAAAACGAATTAGTGGGTGGAGATTTATATGATTCAACTGGAGCAGAGTTTATTGTTGCTTATCAGTATGATAATGGTTTCGTTCCAACTGTATTACTGACATATCAAGATCTTGATACCGATGTAGATACTGCGATCCAAGGAAAATGGACACGCCAATTTGCAGTGTTAGGTCTGCATTATCGCTATAGCCGCGACACAATTATGTACGCTGAGGCCAAAATAGATTTCAGCAGTATGGATGATAAAGCCTATGAAGATCTACAAGATAACAACTATGCGGTGGGAATCCGTTATTTCTTCTAGATCCTATGGTTATCATTAATTTTTCAAAGGTCACTTATGTGACCTTTGTTATTCGTGTACCGCGTTAACCGACGTCTTCTTTTTGTTGTAGAGTCATCGTTGCCGATGAAAGATTACACAATCCCCAGTTTCTTCATTTTGCTACGCAGCGTATTAGCATTGATGTCCAATAACTCAGCCGCACCTCCTGGACCATAGAGTTTTCCACCTGTAATCCGCAGTGCATGACTAATATATTTTCTGGTCATAACATCAAGGGGCACAAGTTTATCGCTCGCATAGTTTGGATCTATGATAACGGTTTGATTTGCTTGGGTCGTAATTTCCTCACCCTGATGTGGAGCAAGGAAGCCAAAATCTAACGGTCCTGAAGGTTGTTGTATTATCGCCCGTTCGAGCACGTTAATGAGTTCTCGGACATTTCCTGGCCAAGCGTATTGATTCAGAATATTTAATTGTTCCGGTGCAACTCTTGGTAATTGAGGCAGGTTGAACTTTGAACTCAGTTGCTCGATAAAATGCTGTACGAGTAAAGGAATGTCTGTACGTCTTTGTCTTAATGAAGGAATTTCAATAGGAAAAATGGCTAAGCGATACCAAAGATCTTCCCGAAACACTTCTCTGTGTATCATAGCTTGTAAATTTCTATGGGTGGCAGCCACTATCCGAATATCAAGTTGTACCGCATCGTGTCCACCTACTCGGGTAATACAACTATTTTGAAGTACACGGAGTAATCTAACCTGCGCGGATAATGGTAGTTCACCTATTTCATCGAGAAAGATAGTGCCGCCATTGGCTTGTTCGAAGTAGCCAATTTTACGGGACTCAGCCCCAGTAAATGCTCCTTTTTCATAACCAAAGAGTTCGGAGTCAATCAAAGTATCTGGAATAGCGCCGCAGTTGACCTTGATAAAGGGCTTATCTGAACGTTCAGAAAGTTCGTGAATCGCATTGGCTATCACTTCTTTACCACACCCCGTTTCACCGAGCATTAGCACTGTTGTATTAATCTTGGCAATGGATTGCACTTGCTGCATGACGTGCTTCAAGCCTGAGTTGGCCCCCACTACGCCATTTTGCACGTCTAATGTTCTGCGAAGGCTCACATTCTGTTTTGAGAGTGCTTCATTTTCTTTAAGTAAGTTACGTCCGCGTAAATTGAGTGCAGTGATTAAGGCTAATGCATGCATATGCGGAGCAATTAAATCGGCATGACGAGGGCGAAAAACGCCTGTCGTTTTGGCATAAAATCCGACTATCCCAAGGTGGGTATTTTCGATAGACATTCTCAAAATGATCAGCGAACGAATACCGTTGATCACCTTAGGTGCAACTAAAGCAGTGATTGGGTCGTGCTCAATATCATTAACAATTCTCACGCGCGGGCGTTGAGGATCATCTAAGCACTGAGCCAGTTCTTCAGGGATAGATATTTGCCTATCTAAGGTACAGGATTGATTAGCATTGACATGAGCAATAAATTGTATGTCATTAAATTGTTTGCGAAAAATATTAATAAATAGCCCATCAATAGGCAGTTCATCCCGAATAAACTCGAAGTAACTTTGCAGGGACTTTTCGAGTTGTAGGCTACTGCATAATCTCAGTGTCGATTCGTGATAAAAGTGTTTTTCCATTGATATTTCATGTTAATCATTAAGTATCGTGATTGTAGATCTTTATATTTCGTGATTCCGTGCCTCCAATCAAAGTTCCCCACTTAATTACCTCTTTTTAGGTGCTTGGCACAGCGCATGCACTTCCATGCTGACAAGTTCCAGCCATTATTGAAGGAAGTAAGCATGAGTAAAACTCAAGATATTGATACGGGCCGTCGGCAGTTGCTAAAAGGTGGGGCTGTGATGGCTGCGGGCTTTGGGGCTGCAATAGCCTTACCTGCAACAGCAAGTTGCGATGCTGTTCCTGAAGCATTCGACGAGATTGTAGATGTGCTGGTCGTCGGCAGCGGCTTTGCTGGGATGTCTGCGGCATTACAAGCTAGAGAGGCTGGTGTGAGCGTTATGGTTGTGGACAAGATGCCAGTCTTTGGTGGTAATTCAACTATCAATGGCGGTGCCATGGCTGTGGCGGGTTCTGAGTTGCAGAAACAAGCAGGCATTAAGGATTCTGTCGATGAAATGGTCGCCGATATGATGCGAGCAGGTCGGGGCATGAACGATGTTGAGATGTTAAAACTGGTGTGTAATGGCACGGCTGAATCCTGTCAGTGGTTGATTGAACATGGGGTTAAGTGGAAACCTTTCGTGCAGCATTTTGGTGGTCACTCAATACAACGAGTCTTGCAAACCGTTGAAAGTTCAGGGGCAGGTATTATCAGACCGCTGATTAACGCCGCGAGAGATAAAGGCGTGGTGATGAGAAATCAGACCAAGCTCGAAAGCTTTGTGAAAGATCTCGATGGTCGCGTGATTGGGGTCGAAGTTCGTGAAGGTTTTTATTTCCCTAATGAGCGAACCGGTAAAATACGTCGCATAGGCGCGCGCCGTGGTGTTGTTATGGCAACGGGGGGCTTTGGTCGCGATATTGAATATCGCATGATGCAACTACCTGAGTTAAATAACGACTTAGATTCCACCAATCATGCTGGTGCAACTTCAGAAGCCCTAAAGCAAATGATGCTCTTAGGTGCTAACCCTATTCATTTAGACCAAATTCAACTCGGCCCATGGGCATCTCCCGATGAAAAAGGCTTTGGTACTGCATCCCAGTTCAACACGATTGCGACCTATCCCCACGGTATTGTGGTGGATGTGCGCACTGGTGAACGTTTTTTCAATGAACTTGCAGATCGTAAAGCGAGAGCTGACGCTATCATGACTCGCCGTGATGAACATGGTCAGCCTGTTTATCCTATTGGTTTCACTAATGCAGAAGGGGCTAGTAAGGCGCAAACCTTAGATTGGGGACTGAAATATAAGGTGATTAGTAAAGCAGAAACCTTAGACGAACTTGCTGCTATTTATGGTATGCCAGCCAAAGCACTAAAAGCTCAAGTCGCCCGTTGGAACGAAGCGGTAAAAAATGGTGTTGATAAAGAATTCGCACGTCCTCTGCAAGAAGCCATTGTGCTAGATAAAGGGCCTTGGTATGCCGTTCGTATGTGGCCAAAAGTTCACTATTGCATGGGCGGCGTTAAAGTGAATACCCGATCAGAAGTACTGCATTTAGTCACCAACCAAGCCATTCCAGGGCTGTATGCCGCAGGTGAAGCAACCGGAGGAATTCACGGTGCTAGCCGTTTAGGCGCTTGTGCTGTCGCAGAGGGCGTTGTTACTGGTCGCAACGCGGGCCGAAATTGTGCCGCGGCAAAGGCGGCGGTGCTTAAGCAAGCATAATTAGATTTTTATTAAAAATTACAATGTATTGGAGAATGGTAATGAATAAATCAGTGTTGATGGCATCGCTTACTTTAAGCCTACTCTCTGGGAGTGCTTTAGCGATGGAGCACGTTGTCCTCGATGGTAAACATTTAACGCAAGAACAAGCATGGGCAATCGCCGATGGCGCTAAAGTCAAGATTGCATCTCAAGCGAAAACCCAACTCGTTAAAGCTAATAGTTTGTTGATGGAAGCTGCTCGTTTAGGTAAGCCTGTTTATGGTCTTACTGTGGGCGTTGGTTTGAACAAAGATCACAAGTTATTTGATGCCAATGGCAAGTTAAGTGATGAAGTGCTTGAGGCATCACGTAACTTTAACTACAGCACTTTTCGAGCTCATAGTGCAGGAGTCGGTGACGCTGCACCGATTCGGTTAACTCGATTAGCCTTGGCGGTACGCTTAAATACTATGCTCGCGGGACAAACAGGGGTGCAACCTGTTGTGGCTGAACTCTATGAGGCATACCTTAACAAAGGGTTAACGCCAGTCATCCCCGCCCACGGTACTGTAGGTGAAGCGGATATTTTGCTCTCATCCCATGTCGGGTTAGCTATGGTGGGTGAGTGGGAAGTATTCTACAAAGGACAACGTGTTAGCAGTAAAGATGCTATGGCGGATGCCGGAATTACACCACTTGTGCCTATGGGGAAAGATGCGCTATCAATTCTGTCTAACAATTCGTTTTCAGTAGCTTATGCGATGAAAGGTTACCGTGAGGCCAAGCAATTACTCTCTATCTCGCCAACGCTATTTGGTTTAAGCCTTGAGGGATTAAATGGTAACGTGGCGCCATTTTTACCACAAACCAATGATATTCGTCCTTTCCCTTATATTAAAGCCAGCACAAGTGACATTCTAAAACAGTTAGATGGCAGTTATTTATGGCAGCTTAATGATGAACGTCCTTTGCAGGACCCTCTCAGTTACCGAACGACAGCATACACGTTAGCCAGTGCTGAACAAGCGTTAGCAGAATTGAATGATGTGGTAAATATTCAAATAAATCATTCGGATGATAACCCTGCAGTTATTGTTGGCGCATCGAATGAGTATGCGAAGTTTCCACAGGTTGCTAAGTATATTGTCGAAGGGCAAGGTGGTGTGTTCCCAACCACGAACTTTGAACCTTTGCCTGTTGCACTGGCAGTACAAAACTTGAGCGTGGCGTTGACGCATGTATCCCATAACAGTGTTATGCGCACCATCCATTTATCCGATGATCACTTTACTAAACTGCCACGCTTTTTAAGTGCTCCAGGTAATAATGGCCATGCTTTTGGCGCGATTCAAAAAGCTTTTGTAGATATGCAGGTTCGTAATAAACAGTTGGCGACCCCAGTGTCATTTGATGGGATTTCAATTGCGGGGGGAATTGAAGATACTTTCACTAACCTGAAGCTTGCTGCGGACAATTTGATCCAGATTGTCGGCAACACACGTGTGATCTACGGTTTAGAGTTGCTGCATTCAAGTCAAGCGATTGATTTACGTAAGTTGGCCACTCCAGATCTTCATTTAGGTAAAGCGACCGAAGCCATGTACAAGGCTTACCGAGAAAAAGTGCCATTTGTTGCTCAAGATCGCCCATTCACGCCTGATATCCAAACTTCAACTGAATTTATCGCAAATTATTAATATGTTATGCGGGGCAGTATGCCCCGCTATAGGAAGAGTCTGATGTTAAAACCCTTATATACACTTTTACTTGGTTGCATGTTCATGCTGCCAATAACAACAAATGCGATGAATATTAAGGATTATCATAAGGATGTGATGACAAGTGAGAATGATCAGGTCGACTGTACCGCCTGTCATGGTGATGTAAAGCGTAAGACCATACCTGATGCCGCAGTGTGCGCTAACTGCCATGGTTCTCCTCAGGATGTGGCTAAACTGACTAAGCGACCTGAAGACGCGGGGCATTCGGTCGAGCCCAATCCCCATGACAGTTTACATTACGGTTCTGATTTACCATGTACCTACTGTCATCAAGAACATAAAGAAAGCAAAGTTTATTGTAATCAATGTCATGAATTTACTTATCCTAAAATGAAGCGATAGTTTTAAGATTTTGTCACTTTGCTTTGTCGTCTATTTTATTGGGCAATGCACTCGCCGAAGGTGAGTGCATTTTTTGCAAAAAAAAGAGTAAACCAAAACGGTTTACTCATACGGAAATAGGTCGTTAAAGCTTGCCAAAATCACTCAACTGATGAGGAGCAGGCATATAATCTCAGCATTAACTTAATTAGCCCTTAAAGCTCATATTTATCTTAGGGTGTCGCCTCGGTTTAAGCTGATGAGCTTATCCAGTATGCGTTCTCCATCCATGCGGATGCCGTTGTGCTCATATTCTGATGTTAACCAATACTTTAGCCTGCCAACTTGTTTTGTGGTTTCTAAACTGTATTGCATCTCTACAAACATATCTTCACTGTAAATTGCCGCTGCAACAGGGACTCGGTTTTGTGCCAGTTGCTCTAGATTGTAAAGTGTTGGCCAATCTGATTTATGGGCAAGGATTTCTGCTACGGCTTTAAGCGGCACTAAGTGACTAAATTGGTCAAACATCCATGGGTATATCATCTCACCTGTGAATAAAAACGGTTTACCTTGTTGATAGTTAAAGGCGGGGAATTGCTGTCGAACCCTGTGTGCCGACCATTGTGAAGCAGAGTGTTGACAGTAGATTGCTTCATGCAACAGGGCAAAAATCGGGTTAGTGTTGTAATCGAGCATTTGACCGAAATGATTTAAAAATAACGGGTTAACGACTGTCCCTGAAGCCGTGTTGATCAAGGCTTGCTCAAGCAAATAATAAACCGATTCAGGCCCTTGCTCCATTCCGATATTAATACCCAGCAACTGCAGCATTTCAACCGTGAGGCGTTCACCCGTTGCCAAATACACTTCATTTTCAAGCAAATATTTTGCTAAGCGAGTGACGAGATGTTGAGCATCGTGGAAGCGTTGGAAAAATTGTTTATTCTTCGCCAGTACGCGTTGATAAGTCGCAAGATAGACGTCATCGGCGCTACGGGTTAATGATGGTATGCCACCCGTGATATAGGCTTCGCTGACGCCTTGAGGGGCGGCGCTTAAATAATGTAACACGCAAAATCCCCCGAAACTTTGGCCGAGAATTGCCCACTTATCGGCGGGACAAAGCTGGGCACGAATCGTTTCGGCATCACGAATTATATTGTCAGCCCTGAAATGGCTTAGGTAATCCGCTTGAGCTGCGGGATCTAAGTGTTGCAAGCTTTGGTAATTAATCGGTGTTGATAAGCCTGTACCACGTTGATCGAGTAATAACACTCGATATTCTTTTAATGCGCGACGGATCCAGCCGCTGTTGCTGGCGGGACGCATGGCCGCAAATCCAGGGCCGCCTTGAAAAAATACGATATAAGGTAGTTTTTTATCTTTGTTTTCTGGGCTACAGAGTTCTCTGGCAAACACTTGGATTTGCTCTGCAATTGGATTTTGATAGTTGAGGGGCAAGGTAAAAGTGTGTTTTTTCGCCAGCACTCCGGCGAGAATAATATCGGGTTTCATCAAACAACCTTAATGCAGAGGAACATGTTATTGTGATTGGCAGATTGTATACCCAAATAAGCTGAAGATGCAGCAACCTAGGCTATCTGAAACGCGTATCTTCAGCTAACTTGGGTATAGACAAAATAGTTTATGTCGTAAGCTAGGATTATTTGATTAGCTTTTGGTGAAGATCAATTTTTTGGATACAAATTTGAGCCATGATGAGTTTCTTAGCGTAATCTATCGCTTATGGATAACACGAGATTGAAGCTATGAAGTATCAGATTATTCCAGTGACACCTTTTCAGCAAAATTGCAGCTTGATCTGGTGTGAAAAAACCAAGCGTGCTGCGGTTGTGGATCCCGGCGGGAATATTGACAGGATCCAAAACGAAGTGGCGAAACTTGGACTCGTCCTCGAAAAAATCCTCCTTACCCATGGGCATATCGATCATGTCGGTGGTGCAAAAGCCTTAGCGAAAGCCGCCAATGTGCCGATTATTGGCCCGCATATTGCCGATAAATTTTGGATTGATAACTTACCTAAGCAAAGCCAAAATTTTGGTTTTCCCCATTGCGATGCCTTTGAACCGGATCAATATCTGCAGGATGGCGATATTGTTAAAGTGGGCGAGCAAAGTTTATCAGTGCTGCATTGCCCTGGGCATACGCCGGGACACATTGCACTTTTCTCTGCCCAATCTAAGTTGGCGTGGGTGGGGGATATTTTGTTTCGAAGTTCTATCGGCCGCACTGATTTCCCCCAATCAAATCATCAGGATTTAATTCACTCGATCACCGAAAAACTGTGGCCCTTAGGCGCCGAGGTTGAATTCATTCCTGGGCATGGTCCTATGTCGACCTTTGGCGAAGAGCGCGAGCATAACCCTTTTGTCGCGGACCAACTTTTACTGTAATTGAGACGCCATTCAGCATTGCTTGATTTGTGAGCGATAATCACTCGCAAATCAAATGATTATTTCCACAAATTGCCCCACATTTACCTATGTTTTCTGTTTTTCCTTCTAGACTTAAAGCAGTTCTTCCGTCTACTGGGGTAAGTATGAAAACAAAAACAATGATGAGCGTGGTCTTTTCGACCATAGTTGCGAGTGCCGTGATTTCTGCGGTATTGAGCTTCAATGTTAAGTCTAAAATCGATCTCTTTAATGATGCGGCTAGCGTTCGATATCAGTCCTATCAAGTTGCCGATGAGTTAAGACAAAGTTCTGATGACCTAACGCGTCTCGCTCGAACTTACGCTGTTACGGGTGATGAAAAATACGAAAAAATGTATATGGATATTTTGGCTATCCGTAATGGTGAGAAGTCTAGACCTGAAAAATATCATCAGATTTACTGGGATTTGGTGCTGAGCTATGGCGATAAGCCAAAGCCTGACGGTGCTAGCATTGCTATAAACACGCAAATGAAGTCCCTCGGTTTTTCTGATGAAGAATTCCGTTACCTTGAACAAGCCCAGCAAAACTCAGATGCGTTAGTCGCCCTCGAAGTGAAAGCCATGAATGCCGTCAAAGGTATTTTTATGGACCCCAACACCCAAACTTACACGATCAAAGGAGAGCCTAACTTAACTATGGCGAGGGAGTTATTACATAGCGACCAATACCACAGAGAAAAAGCTAAGATCATGCAGCCGATTGATGAGTTTTTTACAGCATTGGATAAACGTACCGATGGTGATGTGAATAACCGACTCGACTCCCTGCATGCGGCATTAAACTGGTCCCAACTGGTGTTATTTATCGTGATTTTAGCCGCCGTTGGCGGATTTATTATCGTTAAGAGCAGGATTGTGACTCCCTTAGTGCAGACCTGTGTTGAATTGCTCGATATTCAGCGTTCTAAAAATCTTGCGCGGCGGATCTCTGTTACGACTCAGGGGGAAATTGGCGAAATCGTTAATCAAATCAACTTGTTTATCTCTTCCCTTGCCAGTTCATTATCGACGACGGATGGCATTGCAAAAGAGGTGGCTGATTTAGCTAAGCAAACTAAAGCATCAATTCAAATTTCGCGTGAAAGCTCAAATCGAGTGGCGAGAGAACTGGATGCCAGCGCCAGTGCGATGGAAGAAATGACCACGACCTTAGTGCATGTGAGTGAGAGCACCTCGAATGCTGAAAGCCGCGCCGCCGAAAATGAAACGCATGTCACTGTAGGTAAACAGACAGTATCGGAAGCGTTGAAAGCCATGTCGGTATTAGAAACTGAGTTTAGGAATACTCAAGACTCTATGTCACATCTAGTGAACGAAAGTACCCAAGTCAGCAATGTGTTGAGTGTGATTAAGGCGATTGCTGAGCAGACGAATTTGCTGGCACTGAATGCCGCGATTGAAGCCGCACGGGCCGGTGAGCAAGGACGAGGCTTCGCTGTGGTAGCTGATGAGGTTCGATCATTAGCCCAGCGCACTCAAGATTCCACCAAGGAAATCGATGATATTGTCGCAAGCCTTCAAAGCCGTACGAATCAAGTGGGTACATCTGTGACTCAAGCGGCGACGCTAATGCAAAAGGCGGGGGTTGAACTGCAACGTATCGTGGCAGTATTTGAGGATATTCGCCATAGTACGGAAGCGATTCATGGGATCAATACTCAGGTTGCCGCTTCAACCGAAGAACAATCCTTAGTTTCTAAAGAAATCGCTTCGAGCATGATGGTGATCCGCGATAATTCCCGTGAAGTATCACAGATTATCGAACAGATTGAATCGACATCCATTAGTCTAGACAACCAATCCCAGATACTGCGCACTAAGGCGGGCGAATACCAGTTTTAGATGAAATGTGGTTGATTTGCGAACAAACGCCACTCAGACATGGACGTCAATTCTTCCTCTTTAACTTCCCCTGAACATATTTTATGCTTCAACGCTTTTTGAAATCTATTACTCCTTTCAATACGTACACGCCTTTGCTAACTTGGTTGTCCATATGTTTAATGCGAGCGTTTGACGAAGCAGTTTTATTTGCTGATAAAACTTGCGTCAAGCTTTGATGACAAATAGACGTCGATAGCTGCGTTATTTACGGTTGATAGTTTCAATAGCGATAAGCGCATTAAATTTTTTAAATCTCCCTAACCCAATGGAGTCCTTGCGGATGGATCACCAAATCGAAGATTTACTAGAGCATTGGCTACCACTGGCGGATGACGCTTGGGTGCTTGCGGTGATCACCCAAATTCAAGGTTCGGCCTATCGTAAACCCGGTGCCATGATGTTGTTCCATGAGTTTGGTCAAGGCGTGGGTATGTTAAGTGGCGGCTGTTTAGAAGCCGATTTACGTCGCCATGCTCAAAATGCCATGCAGACTAAGCAAGTCATGTGCGTCACCTATGATGCAAGCGATGAGTCCGATGCCAGCTATCGACTTGGTTGTGGTGGCATAGTAGATATCATGTTGATCCCTCTGCTAAAAGAGAATCATGATCTTGGCTTAGTTGAGCTAGTGCAGGCATTTCGCCACGGTCGGTCGGGTTTTTACCAATTGCCTTTAGTCAAAGCGGGGACGGATGCGCGCCAGTATCACGCTGCGTTTTATTCTGAGGAGTTGACGCCGTTCCCCGCCAGCGATTTTGTTCGCACGGGCGTCTTCACCCAAGACGCGGGAGAATCATTGATTATTCCCTTGAGACCAAGATTCCATCTTGGGATCTTTGGAGGTGGTATCGATGCTAAGCCCGTTGCCGCCATGGCCCACACTTTAGGTTGGCAAGTGACAGTTTTCGATGGTCGTACCGCCTATGCTAGAGCGGCGGATTTCCCCCATGCCCATATAGTGAAACTGACCGCGGGGGAATTAACCGCGAATCATATCGCTCAATTAGATTGCGCCGTGGTGATGAACCATAACTTGGGCTTAGATGCTGCGGCATTAAAGGTCATTCAAGCGCATCCGCTAGCCTATATCGCCTTGCTTGGTCCTGCCCATCGACGGGATAAAGTGCTTGGAATGGCAGGGCTCAGTGCTGAATCTTTTACTGGGGTATTTTCTGCTCCCGCGGGGCTTGCCCTTGGCGGCGAGTTACCGAGTGCCGTTGCGTTAAGTATTTTGGCCCAGTGCCACGGGGTGCTCCATGGTGCGACCTTAAAACATCTCGATGAGATAATGCGTTGATGACATTGCCGCCAGTGCAAAAGCCTTCTGTACTAATGTCTACAGCACCAAAGTCGACAGCGCTAACGTTGACAGAGAAAACGCCACTTTCATCCAAGCGCCTGCTGATTGTGGTACTTGCGGCGGGTGAGAGTAAGCGCTTTGATGGGGTAAAGTTAGCGCAACTTCTACCATCACATAGCGCTACGGAAATTCGCGAACAAACCATCATTAACACTCATGTTGAGCGTTTACAGCAGGTTAGTTGCCAAGATTTAGGTTTGGATCGCCAAGACACTCATTCGCTCCAGCATACGCCTTTGTTAATCATACTCGGTGCTCATCAGCACATATTGCAGCCATTATTAGTCGAGCTTCATTCCCGCCAACCCTTTGATATTTTAGTTAATCCACAGTGGCAAACAGGCTTGGCATCCTCAGTGAGTTTGGCGGCAAGCTATGCCAAGGAACAGGGCTTTGATGCCATGCTGCTGACACTCGCTGACCAAGTGGCCTTGAGTGCAGACGATTATCGACAACTGATTTTGACATGGCATGAAACCGGTAAAGACGTTGCCGCCCATTATTTGGATGATTTAGGCGTACCTGCTATTTTTAATGCCTCTACATTACCGCAGTTCACTCACTTGAGTGGTGATCGCGGGGCGAAATCGATTCTAAAACAACAAGCACAGCGGGGAGCGTTAGTCGCTATAACACTACCCCGCGCCGCAATTGATATTGATACCCAAGCCGATCTTGCGTCGTGGTTGGCACTTAAGGAGTGAGTTATGGCAGAAGTATTATCAACCACTGCAGTTATCAAGGAAGTCAGTACCGCCGCTTCCACCCAAACACTTTTCATCAACGGTAAATCATTTACCTTAGATGCCGATCCTAAGATGCCAATCCTGTGGGCGTTACGGGATATTTTAGGGCTCACGGGCACTAAATATGGTTGTGGTGCAGGGCTATGCGGTGCTTGCACTGTGCATTTAGACGGCCAACCTGTGCGCGCCTGTTTAACCAGTTTGGGGCAGGCACAAGGAAAACGTCTGACAACAATTGAAGGGCTGGATAATCAAAAGCTTAAAAATGCTTGGGCCGAACATAACGTGCCCCAGTGCGGCTATTGCCAAGCGGGACAATTGATGTCGGCTGCGGCGTTAGTGGCGCAGCATCCGAAACCTTCTGCAGAACAAATCAACTCTGCCATGTCGGGGAATATCTGCCGCTGCGGCACCTATCCTCGGATCAAAGCCGCACTGCAAAACTATGCCAAACAGGAGGGCTAATATGAGTACTTTTACTGCCGTAGAAAATATCAGCCGCCGCGACGTGCTAAAACTGTTTGGCGCAGTGGGTGGCGGATTAGCATTAGGGGCGAGCGGACTAACTTGGAGCCCCATGGCGTTGGCGCAGGATAAAGAAGCGCGGTTGAATCTGTTTATTGCCATTGGTGAAGACGACAAAGTGTACCTCACTTGCCATCGCTCCGAGATGGGACAGGGGATCAGAACCGGTATTCTGCAAGTCTTAGCCGAAGAGTTAGACGCGGATTGGGATAAAATCGTCCCCATTCAAGGCTTAGCCGATAAACGTTATGCCAGCCAAAACACTGACGGTAGCCGCAGTATTCGCGAAAATTACGACCGTATGCGCCAGATGGGGGCGATGGCAAGAAGCATGCTAGAGCAGGCTGCCGCCGCACGTTGGAAAGTTCCCGTGAGCGAGGTGCATACCGCCGACCATAAAGTGTTGCATGCTAAAACGGGCCGTTCGGCCAAGTTCGGCGAGTTAGCGTTAGCCGCATCTGAGCAACCAGTACCCGCCGTTGAGTCGTTAACCTTTAAAGAGGTTAAAGATTTCAAGCAGATTGGCGCATCACGCCAAATCGTTGATATGGATGCCATGTTAAGCGGCAGCGCGATTTATGGTTACGATATCAAACTCGAGGGCATGCTCTACGCCAGCATAATACGCCCGCCCGTGCTTGGGAGCGATGTGGCAAGCTTGGACGATACCGCAGCGCGCAAAGTGGCCGGTGTCGTGGATGTGTATCGTTTGCCCGCCGCTAAGGGCGCACCCGCGTTTCAGGCTTTGGGCGGCGTTGCTGTCATCGCCACAAACACGTGGAGTGCCCTCGAAGGCCGCAAAGCCTTAAAAGTCACTTGGACTCAAGCCGACAACAGTCAGCATGATTCAAGTCTTTATTTGAAGTCACTGGTCGAGCGGGTACAGCAAAGCGGTAATGTCGTGCGCCAAGTTGGTGATGAGATCAAAAACTGGCCCGAGGCGAATACGTTAAAGGCGGTTTATACCGTGCCTTATTTAATTCATTCTTCTATCGAGCCGCCCGTTGCTACTGCCCATGTGACTGAAAAGGGCTGTGAAATCTGGGCATCGACCCAAACGCCGCAAAGTACCCAGCAAAATGTGGCCGCTGCACTGGGTATGGAAGAAGATGCGATTAAAGTGAATGTCACCCTATTGGGTGGTGGTTTTGGGCGTAAATCCAAACCTGATTTTAGCGTTGAAGCCGCGCTGTTATCGAAGCAATTCAAGCGTCCAATTAAAGTGAGTTGGAGCCGCGAGGATGAGATCCAAAACGGTTATTACCATGCTATCAGCGCCCAGTCCTATAAGGCGCTGTTTGATGCCAGCAACAAACCGACCGCGCTTTTAGCCCGTACGGGATTCCCATCGATCAGTTCAACCTTTGCTGAAGGGGTGGAATATCCCTCTGGCGGTGAGTTGGATTTAGGCTTTGTGGATGTGCCCTTTGCTTTGCCAAATTTAAGATACGAAGCGGTAAAAGCGCAGGCGCATAGCCGTATTGGTTGGATGCGCTCTGTGTGTAACATTCAGCACGGTTTTAGTGTCGGCAGTTTTGTCGATGAAATGGCTCACCGTTCTCAGGTTTCTTGCCCTGCAATGTGGCGTAGCCTGTTAGGTGAAGCAAGGCGTGAGACCTTTACCGACCAACAGTTTAAATATGGCAACTATGGCGAAGATCTTGATCGTCATCCCGTGGACGTCAGTCGCTATTTTGGGGTAATCGACGCGGTCGAAAAAGCCCAAGCTAAGGCGCCCAAGGCGGGTAAAAATCAGGGCTGGGGTTTTGCTGTACACCGCAGTTTTGTGAGTTACGTCGCTGTGGCTATGTTGGTGGAAGTGAGTGAGGATAAACAGCTTAAAGTGCTTAATGCCATCGCAGCCATAGATGCGGGCACGATAGTTAACCCCGATAGGGTAAAAGCCCAGACAGAAGGTGCGATTATATTTGGTCTGAGCTTAGCCTTGATGGGTGAAATCACTTACAAAGAGGGCAAGGTGCAGCAATCGAATTTCCACGATTATCCTTTGCTGCGACTTCCCCAAACCCCCGATATGGAGATCATCATTATTGAGTCCGATGCGCCGCCCGCAGGCGTGGGTGAGCCGGGTGTGCCGCCCGTTGCCCCGAGTTTAACCAATGCGATTTTTGCGACGACGGGGCAGAGGATCCGCGATCTTCCCGTGAATAAACTATTGCGAGTGTAAGTGTCGGCAAGAGGGTTAACTGAAAGCCGTTTGAACAAAAAAGCGCCTAATAAGCGCTTTTTTCGTTTTTTTACCACAAAAAATTTGCTTGTTAGCGATTTTACGGGCATTAATGCCGAAAATTAGCAATAGATCAGGTTTTTGTTACCAAAATAGAGGTAATTTAACCAATATGTTTACCCAAGCCACCTCAAAATACACATTTTAGAGCGCCCAAGGGTATTAAACTTCCGTGAATAGAATTACTAAAGGGGTCATCCATGGAAAATCGTTGGCAAGTCGCTATTTCTGCCGGCCTATTGGCGGCTATTTGGTGTGGCGTCGCAGATGCTTTTCATCTGGTCACTTGGATCGGCTTTTTAGGTTGTAGCACTTTTTTTGCTCAACCTAAGGCTGGCTTTCAGGGCGTGATGATGGCGTGGTGCACAAATCTGTCCGGTGTATTTTGGGCTTGGCTCATTATCTCGGGTAGCAGCTTTTTTATTTCGCCCGTATTTGGGTATATTTTTACCGGCATAGCCACTTCGGCCATGTGTTTACAGGCAAGTTATCAAAAGCTTAGCTTTATTCCCGGCGCATTTATTGGCTGTTGCACTACCTTTGCTATGGCGGGTGATGTGGCCAATGTCGTGCCGTCGTTGATCATTGGTGGCTTATTAGGTTTTAGCATGAGCCTGTTAACGGGGCAGTTGGTTACTCTGACACAAAAGTGGTCTGCCGCCACACGTAACCAAGTTGCTAGCACGGATTAGCATAATACCTGCTCAGATCTTATGACTGACATAGTTGTCGTGACAATCTGAGCTATACTGCTGATTTAGTGCCAAATAGCATTTTGTTCTTAGGAATTATCAAGATGAAACAAATCCAGTTTCGTACCATTGATGCCATATTGATCAAGTTCAGTCTCAACGGAAAGTTTTGGGTAGTGTGTTCTATGGTGGCGCTGATCACGGCCGCCGTGGCGCTTGTCAACTATCAACATGCGCACCGTAACCTTGAGCAGGCCTCAATCGCTCGGGTTCAAGCTAGCGTCGATACCTTAGCGCAAGTTGCAACGGCGCAAAAGCTACAAGCTGACGCCTTATCTCAATTTGCCAGCCAATACGGGTTAACTGTAACTTCAAGGCAAAGTGATGCGCAGCGTCAAGGGGATAAAGTGACGGTCAGCGCCAGTGTGTCAGGTCAAGCCTTACAACTGACGCAGAATGTCCATGAGTGGGAAGCCGATGCGCGTAGCGATGCTAACTTTATGTTCTGGTTAGCGTTAGTGGGTTTGTTGCCTTTATTCCAACTGAGTTACTGGATTTCAACTTCACTCGGTGGTGGATTATGGGACATGTACTTAGCCATCAAACGCTTAGCCGATGGTGATTTGAGCTTTAGATTAAACTTCTTTGGTACTGACGATTTCAGTTTGATTGCCCGGGAAATCGATCGCTGCGCCGACAATATGAGTGAAATGGTGTCAGCCATTGGCAAAAATGCACAGACCTTATCATTGGCATCCGATGAATTTAATCAACAGGCGGCCACCAGTGATAAACTGATTGGGTTCCAACATCAATTCCTCGATTCCGTTGCCGTGGCGATGGCACAAATGACCTCAGCGATTGAAGAAGTCTCTGTTAATGCGAGTAATACTTCGTTGCAAACCAAGGAAAATTCAAGCCAAATGTTGGCCAGTCGTGGGCGTATTAGCCATACAGTGGAAAGCATTGGTTTACTCTCAACTAAGATTGGTGCGGCGTTTTCATCGGTGGAACAATTGTCTAAGGATGCGGCGAGTATCGATGCTGTAGTCACAACTATTAACAGTATTTCCCAGCAAACCAATTTGTTAGCCTTAAATGCGGCCATTGAAGCGGCCCGTGCCGGTGAGCAAGGTCGTGGCTTTGCTGTGGTAGCCGATGAAGTGCGTACCTTAGCGGGTCGAACTCAACAGGCCACGGTAGAAATTCAGGCCATGATTGAAGGCTTACAATCTGGCACGACTCGTTTATCTAGCATTACCATGGAGATAGTCGATCAGGCCGATGAAGGTCGCAGTGCGATTATCGCCGTCGGTGATGATGTTCAAGGCATGGCGCAATCGGTCAATGCGGTATTTGATATGAGCAGCCAAATTGCCGCCTCGGCGGAAGAGCAGAGTGTCGCCGCTCGCGACATTGCCGGACAATTGAATGAAATCCGCCATCAGTCGGAAACTATCAAACAAACAGCCCAGCGCAGTGTGACCTTAGCCAATGATCTGCACCATGCCTCGGTCGAGTTAGATGGCATTTTAAAGCAGTACCGCACGAGTTAATGTGTCACCTTTAATGTGAGTCGTCGGTATGGGGTGTTGAGCAATAACGCCCGATACTGAGTCTCATGTTAAGTAGTAACGTATCATCCGACAATGGCGGAAATCTTAGATTTCCGCCATTTTAATTTGGAAGTACCCAAAGAACTATTTAGTTATATTGCCCCATTCCGTTCTATCAGCGTGACATTATCTAAATTGACGGTCATAGATTTCAGGGGAGAAAGTTATGTCTGAAAATGTCCTTTTTGCGGAGGGTATTTCACTGTGGTTGGCGGTGGAAATCTGTGTTTTGTAAAAATAGAATTTGGGGAAATTGATGGTTTCTATATGGCTGATTGTGTTAACCTTTATCGGAAATATTTAAGAAAAATATCAAGCAATTTTAAATTTTTTGTTGATGATAAACGTTCACCAGAGTATCACTTGTTCGCCTCGGTCAATTAAAATTGGCTTGGGACGCCGCTTAACGTTAGGCAACAATAATTATGAATAACGATCCATTTCGAAACCCGACAGATACCGAAATAGCTAGCGCAGAAAGCAAACTGGGCATCAGTTTTCATGACGACTACCGATCATTTTTGAAGTCTGGCAGCGATGTTGCAAACGCTACCTTTGAGCCTGCGGTAATTTTACCCGGCTCTGGCCATCTTGATATCTTTGACATTGCTGAAACAGCCTGGAATGTCATGGGTCTTCCAAGAGACCTTTTGCCATTCATCGAGGATAATGGCGACTATTTCTGCATAGCAAAGACGGGTGAGATAATTTATTGGTCTCACAACGGCAGCACTAAGGAAGAATGGCCGAATCTTTCTGCATGGCACAAGCAGGTTTGTGTAGACCTTGAGTAACTGTGATAGCCTAAATAGTGGTTCAAATCGTTCGCTCCGCTCTCAGTGATGGGTTAAAGCCTGCCCCTTAGCCAAACGTTAACCCATACAAGCATTTAAAGCGGGACTGCTAACAGTTTGCTCGACTTCGCTTCGCTACACAATTTTAGCAAACGATTATCAGCCCCTTAAATGGGCGTTAAACATTATGAGCAAATATCGAGATAAATTCGAATATCCGGAAAATCCAGCAAGTGCTGAAGACATTCAGGCTCTTGAGAAATGGTTAGGAACAGATCTTCCGAGTGAGTATAAGAAGTTCTTGCTTGAAACTAATGGGGCAGAAACTCCGATTGGCGTGCAAGAACCAGATGACTCAGTTGTGCTCTGGAGCGCTAAAGAGATATCCGAATTAACAGAAGCCTATTGCTACGAGCAATACTTGCCTGGGTTGGTTGCTATTGGTTCAGATGGTGGGGGAGAGTCAATTGTCTTCGATACCACACATAATATAAGTTCAGAAGACTGGCCAGTTTATAGGGTACCTTTCGGCGATTTAACGAAAGAGTCTATGGTATTGTTGGCGGAAAATTTCAATGAGTGGGTTTCCAGTGGTTATTCGCTCAAGTTCTAAAATGTTTAACAAGGCCAGTCAATCTGACCTCCGTAAACTGTCTTCTTTTTTGCAAAAAGACGTAAAAAAGCTTCCAACTCACTCCGGCAGTTGCTGGCGGCGTTATGTTTAAAGCGGTAGTAATTAGAAAGAGGGCATCAATATGTCAGGAGAGCGAATATCGGGTGATGGAGAACGAGAACGATGTCCTGTACATGGGCATACGAGAAGGCTATCTAGCAAAGAAATTAATGAGATTAAGCACGCTGTAGAAGTTGCTAACTCACAAGCTAAACGTAAGGGAGTTACACCTAAAGATCCTCAAATTGGTCTTTTCAGTTGTAAATGTAATTGCTTCTATGTGAAAGTTGAATAATGGTCCATCAATATGTTGATAGTATTATCAGAATGCGAACATAACAAATTGCTGTATCTGAAATTTTTCCGTTCCTTCTTTTTTGTTTGATAACACAAAAGCTTCTACTCCAAAAATGCAGCTGAGCAAGGCGTTACACCATAGAAATTTCTATGCGAAATTCACCTGTTATAGCTGATGACCTAACACGCTTTTGTCCCAAAGCATGCTATGTATTTCTTTAAAACAAACAGGTTTCGCCAATGCTAAACAGGTGAGCCTTGGTGATTGGCGAGACGATCGTCCGCCCCATGGCCGCTCTTTGGCGTCCATGCCATCGCGGCATTTGTGAATCCTTTCACATCAGATGGGGCGGTCGAGCATTCACGGATGGACTGGCTGCGAGTCGACGAGCAAATACCATGGCAAGCATGTGTGAGTGGATATCAGCAAACGCTAAACTCCTCACAACTAAAATTATTGGTCCCAAAACACTCGTCTTCAAGACATATCTGTCCAAAAGTGAATTACGTTCAGTATCACACTTGACTCATTTACCATTCATCGAACGACAAAGATAAAATATGTTTCGCCCATAAAAAAACATCGGTCTAAGCCGATGTTTTATATCTACTAAGATGGTCGAACGTTAGCGGATTAAGCCTCTTTGAACGTGCTCCAAATGGGGGCATGATCTGAGGGTTTATCTATGCCGCGTAGATCGTAATCGACGTCGGATTCGACTAAACGTGCTGCTAGTGAAGGCGTTGCTAAAATCACATCAATTCGCAGGCCACGGTTGTCATCGAACCCTTTGCTACGGTAATCGAACCAAGAATAACGTTCGATGCGCTCTGGATGTAATTGACGGAAAGTGTCGATTAAGCCCCAGTCTTGTAAGGTTTTTAACCACTCACGCTCTTCCGGTTGGAAGCTACATTTGCCGGTTTTTAGCCAACGCTTACGATTGACTTCACCTATGCCTATGTCTAAATCGGTCGGCGAAATATTGATGTCACCTATGATGGCGATATCTTCATCGTTGCTGTGGTTTGTCTGCAAGTAGTGCATTAAGTCCTGATAAAACTTACGTTTAGCAGGGTATTTTGTTGGGTGGTCTATGCTTTCGCCCTGGGGGAAATAGCCGTTGAACACAGTCAATGGACGACCATTCGCTTGGGTAAATGTGCCGATAATCATGCGGCGCTGGGCATCTTCGTCATCGCTAGGAAAACCCTTTTGCAGTTTTTCTGGTGCGATTTTAGACAGCATGGCAACACCATAGTGAGCTTTACCGCCGTGGTAATGCACTTGATATCCCATGGCTTCGACTTCGGCTAATGGAAACGCCTCATCGTGCACTTTGGTTTCTTGCAGGCCGATGATGTCGGGCTGGTGGCTATCGATTAAGGCTTGCAATTGATGCAAGCGTGCCCGCAGACCATTGATGTTAAAGGACACTATTTTCATTAAGGCAGGACTCGTTTAAAGGGTTTAACCACAACACTTTGGTAAACGCCCGCTTCGATATAGGGATCGGCATCGGCCCAGTGTTTTGCTGCGACTAAGGATTCAAAATCTGCGACAACCAGTGAACCACTAAAGCCAGCATCACCTGGGTTTTCGCTGTCGATGGCTGGGTGTGGGCCAGCGATCAGTAAACGACCTTCATCGGCGAGGGCTTGCAGGCGAGCTAAATGAGCTGGGCGTGCGGCTAAACGTTTTTCTAAACTATTCTCAAAATCTTGAGCTGAAATCATATACCACATTATTTGAGTTCCTTGCGTTGATCTTCGGGAAGGTGTTTATAAAGATAAAATACGGTCAGGACAGTATTAATTAAAGTTAAAGCGGTTAAACCAAACACTTTAAAATTGACCCAAGTTTCTAATGGCAAACTAAAGGCGACATAAATATTGACTAGGCCACAAGCGGCGAAAAAGATCACCCAATACCAAGTTACGCGAGCCCAAATTTTGTCGTCTACTTGCATTTCTTTGCCTAACATCGACTTTAATATCGATTTATTGAGCAATTGACTGACACCTAAGGCGATGGCAAACAAACTATAGATAATGGTCACTTTCCACTTGATAAAAGAATCATCGTGAAACACTAAAGTGAGTGTGCCAAACACTGTCACCATAGCAAAGGTGATTAAGTGCATCTTTTCAAGTTTCTTATATAGCGCATAGGTCACGATCAATTGAAGCGCGGTGGCTGCGATCAATGCGCCGCTGGCGATATAAATATCGAAAAATTTATAAACGGCAAAAAAGATGACGAGGGGCAGGAAATCAAGCAGTTGTTTCATAAATAATCATGTTAAAGAGACATGGGCTTGAGTGTAGCATGTGCAACATAAGGGCAAAAGCACCATGGGCCTAGGATTGCGATCTTGCCCATTAAATGGGTTTAATGGGCAAGTTAGACTTGTGCTTGTTTGGCGGCGTTTGTCTTAGCGTTAGGGCGACTTAGTAGTGGGCAATCGTGGCATTGGCCAGTGTTGGCGAGTTGATACCTTAGGCAGCAAGTACGGCGAATGCATTGGATGTTTGTGCTGCCTTCTTTGGGTTCAACAATCAAATTGATGCTGTTATACAGTGGATTTTGGGTGCCATCAAAAAAGGTCGTTCTGCGAAACAGAGCTTGCTTAAGTTGCTGACTTTGTTGCTGAGATAATCCCAACTCTCCTAGATACCAGTGGATCAGATAGCCTAAGTGACTCCAATATAATTTAGCGGGCACGGGGCTCAAAGTGAGTAGTCGCTCAACACTCGGTTGCAGTAAGTTTAAGATAAGGCCTTGTAGGGCGAGTTCTTTATCAACTGGCGGCTTATATGAGGTTAATGGCGAGTGTACCTTAGTGTCTGTCTTGAAACTTGGCTTAGTGTTTGTTTGGGAAAGTGGTTCGATGCCGTGGTATTTTTTAAAGGTCAAAGCGGTATTTGGCTGACGATTTGCGATGTTAAATTCAAATTTTGCCACTCGGCCACTGGCGTGTACCTGCATAAACACGGACTGTGGCTGCCAGTGAATAGGCTCGAAATCGGCTTTTTTTGCGTTAAAAATCCACTCCATCACAGGCGGAACTAAAAGGCCAAAATACCATTGACCCCAAAGTGAATACAGCGCTTTGCGAGTGTCTTTTATACTGGCCGTAGCGCTTTTACTGACCAAAGCGTGCGCTCGGCTGTTTGCAGCTGTTTTACTAACCTCGGTTTCATCTTCAGTTATAGCTTCAGTTTCACTCTGAGTTTCTGCGCTAGGATGTGCGATGGCAAAACGTGCAATGAGTTTTTGATAAGTATCGACGTTACTCCATTCATCAAAACTGAGCCCTGTAGGTGACTGCGTTGCGCGAAGGTGCTCGCCATAGAAGGGTGCCCGTTGATGTAACAGCTGATTGAGTGACAAAATAGTTTGATTCAACGCGTTGTGGCTTGGCGAGGTATCGCACAATGTTTGCAGTCTGGTGTCTCTCCGTTGGCTTGCCATAGTGACTCCTTAATGGCTGTGATTGATTGCCGCGGTTATCGATAAGTCCATGTAAATTATTACCTTGCGAGCCCAAGATTTGGGCTCACAAGGTTTTTCGAACGATCTCAATATAAATCTGACTTAGAAGCGATAGTCCAAGGTTAAGCTGGCACTTCGCGGCGTACCGTATTGGAATTGACTATATTGACCGACTTGGCTGTAGTAGCTTTTATCTAAGGCGTTGTGCAGGTTTGCGCTGAGCTTAAGCTGCTCTGTGAAGGCGTAACTCGCCATTAGACTCGCTAGTGCGTAAGAGCCTTGCTCTACTTCGACTTTGCCAAGTGGCGAATTAACTGTTTGGTAGACGCGGCTCTGCCAGTTAACCCCCGCACCTATTTGCAATTTATGCCAATCACCGCCAAAGGTATAAGTGGTGAAGAGTTTTAACTGCTGACGTGGTGACGTGGTACTGATACGTTTGCCTTCAGGATCTTCGCTAGTGAACTGGGTGTAACCTAAGTAAAGATTCCAGTCATCAGTGATTTTACCCGTCGATTCAAATTCGAATCCCTGTGTTTTTGTACCGTTTACGCCTTCATACACTTGCGTTGTGGTACCTGGGATCACATCGCCAGTGCTGACTCCGACATTGTCTTGTCTGATCTCAAACACCGACAGCGACATATCTAAAGCCTCATCGAACAGGCTCGCCTTAATCCCGCCTTCGTAGTTTTTCCCTTTAACTGGATCTAGGTAGCTTTTATCGATTCTTTGCTTAGTTTGCGGTGCAAAAATGTCCGTATAACTGGCGTAGAGCGAATATTGCTCGGTCAGGGCGTAGGTGAGGCCGAAGTAAGTAGTGAGTTCGTTGCTGATGTTGAAATCGTAACGGCTGCCAAAATTATCTTGGTCGGTTTCCCACTCATTGAGGCGTAATCCGACGATGACAGCTAAAGCGTCGCTGAGATTAAGCTGAGTCGCTACATAGGCTGCACTCTGTTTGGTTTCGCCAAATGAACCCGTGGTATAGGTTTCCTTCCATTGAGGTTTTGGATATTGGAAGTTCGGATCGCGAAAATCCCCCAAAGGCGGTACTGCCGCAGTGGGATAATAGTAGGGATTGGCGAACTCTTGGCGTTGGCCATTCCAGCCAAACATCAATTGATGTTCTAATCCAAAGAGTTGGTATTGTCCTTCGGCGCGCAAATCCACATTGTGTTGGGTGCGACTGCCGTCGACATAGGCGATAGAGCCTGCAGTGGCGCCGATATTGGTTACAGGATCTGGATATCCCGTGGCCCATAGTACATCGAACTCCAATGAGTTATCGCCGTAGGTGTAAGTCCCTTTTAGGTTCCAACCGTTATCTAATCTATGTTCGAGACTCGCAAAAGTGTTGAGGCCTTGGGTATGCGCCGAGCCCCAATCGGGCGCCGTTGAAGTGGCACGATCATAATTAGTGCGACTGCCATCGCTGTAAAATAGCGGTAAACCGCCCGACATAGTGCCGCTCGGTGTAGCATCTTGGTAATCGACACCAAGGGTGAATAAGGTGCTATCGCCAATATCGGTTTCGACTATGCCGTATAGCGTAGTGCGCTGCTGCTCGTACCTGTCTTGGAATGAATCTTTATCCTGATAGGCGGCCACCACGCGACCGCGCACAGAACCCGAGTCATTTAAGCCGCTGGAAACATCGACCATACCGCGCACATTATTCCATGAGCCCACACTTAACGAGGTGTTGCCCATAAACTCTTGAGTCGGGCGTTTACGGATAAGGTTAATAGCCGCCGAGGGATTACCGGCTCCCGTCATGAGGCCAGTCGCGCCGCGTACCACTTCTACTCGCTCGTAGATGGCGGTGTCGATAAGGTTATCGCCATAGTTGAAGCGGGTGTCGTAGGTGGTGGGTACGCCATCGTACAGTATACTGGTCACGGCAATGCCGCGGGCACTAATGCTGTATCTATCGTTATCCATAGGGCGAGCATTAATCCCGGCAACGCTGGTCATGGCATCAATCACGCTATTAAGCTGTTGATCGTTCATCATTTGGCGGGTGATGGACGTGACCGACTGCGGCGTTTCTAAATAGGATAAATCGAGCCCAGTTGCCGTGTTCATTGCTTGGGTTTTATAACGGTTGTCGTGTAAATCCTTAGCGCCAATGACATTGATGACTTCAATTTCTTTCTGGTGCTTTTTAGTTTTACTATCCGCATCGACAGTGTCAGCTGTGGCATAGGGAACCGTGGCTAACATGGCTGAGCACAGCAATAGCTTCGGGTTAACGAGGGCTTGCCGACAGACGAGTGCGATGCTGGAGAGAGGGAAAGTCTTCATAATGGTGATCTTTAATTCCATTTAGGTTGGGGTTAAATAAAGCGGGCCAATAAGTGGCCCACACAAACGTTTCGTCAAGTTTCAGAAAGTGTCGGGTCTATTTGCTTAGTTGCGCGTTAACATGTTTTCGATTCAGCGCTGCCAAGTTTGGGGCGCTTAAAGGCATGGCTTTGCCTAAAGGCCGCCAAGGGATTATCGATACCGCCGGCGAAGCGCAGGTTTTTCTCCCTGTCGGCGAGGTCTATCATTTGTTGGTTGTTATTCAATTGGATACGATTGAGGCAGGTGCGTACAAAGCTGTCCTTAAACAGATCGTATTGGGCAAACTTGGCGGCCAAATGTGGATGTTGAGCTTGGTAGTCACGTACATTGTCCGCCACTAATTCCCAGAATTGGCTTTCACTGACACTGGTTTGCTCATCTAACAGCGGTGCTAAATAGCGGAAAATACAGTCAAAAATATCCAGTAAGATGTAGTTAAGCTTCATCTCTTCTTCAAGGCTTACCGCAAGGCGTTTTACATCATCAGGCAGCGGCGAGGTGCCATTGAGTACCGCGACTTCTTCGCCTATGTCTTTCATTAAAATCTTGACCGGCACATATTCATCCAGCACTAAGATCAGGTTTTCACCATGGGGCATAAAGACCAGATCGTAGGCAAAAAACGCGTGCAATAAGGGCGACAGATACAAGTTGAGGTAACGGCTCAACCAGTCTTTTGCTGGCAAGCCTGAGGCCGTTATCAAGGCCGAAATTAGCGCTTTATCTTCATGATCCGTGTGCAGCAGAGCGGCCATGGTCATCAGATTTTGCTTAGGCGCAATGTGCGGCAGTGGGCTTTCGCGCCATAGTGCAGAGAGCATTTTTTTGTAGGCGCTGTCTTGGGTGAGTGCCTGCTCGTAATAATGGTGGTGATAACCTATGGCGGCAATTTCTTTAAGGATCACAAACCCTTGCTGAGTAAAGTAAGGGTCGCTTTCAACCAAGTTCGCCACCCATGCATTTATTTGCGGTGTGCAGCTCATGTAAAGGGGCGACAGGCCGCGCATAAAGCCCATGTTTAAGATGGAAAGCGCGGTTTTGACATAGCACTTTTGTGGCGATGAAAGATTGAAGAAAGTGCGTATCGATTGCTGAACTTGGTACTGTTCACTGCCTTCGCCAAGATAAACCAGATCGCCACGGGCTATGTCGCCGGCAAAGACGCGGGCGATTTTTTCGCGCCACTGCCAAGGATGCACAGGCATAAAGTAGAAGTCCTGCGGATCATGCTGCTGGGTTTTAAGACGTTGTTGGAAGTCAGTGAACTGCTGGCCAAGCTCCTCCTTGAGTAACGCGTCGTGACTCAAGTTTTCGAGGGCAGCAAACGTGGTCTTACTCTTGCGCACTCCAAGCCAGATTAACTGCATCGGCATCGCACTTTCTGGGGCAAATTGACGATAATCCTGCATATCAAAGCCAATCCGGCCGTTATTGGCAATAAACACCGGATGGCCTTCAGTCATACCCGCTTCTATGCTCTGATAATCGGCTCGCGCCAGCGTGGCGGCGGGGATCGCCTGATGCGCTAACTTGTACGCCTTGCTGTAGAGGGTGCTAGTGATTTCCTCTAAATACGTGGGCAGTAAGGTTTCGCTGATCCCTAAGTCATTTTTAAGGGAAATGATCAGCGACATCGCATCGAGGGCTTGCTCTTGTCCTGCGACTGAAACGCGGATGGAATCTGCATCGATAGCAAGATGATCGAGCTGATAGTGCCGCGCGCTAAAATAGTAAGTGCTGTCTTTGAGCCTGAGTTCATAGTGGTTAAGCCCCGCTTTTTGCCCGTATAGGGTCGGCGTGATGATTTTCTCGTGGGTGAATTCGCAGAGGATTTTCTTCACTAAATGCCGATTAGCCGCTTGCCAATAGGCGGGGGTCAAGTGCTCCGGCATAGAAGTCGAGGTTGACGACAGCGCAGGATTGAGTTGAGCCGCCGCTGCGTGAGTTGGATGATCCTGCGTTGTCAATGGATCCATTAGTAAGGCTTTTGTGGGTAAGTTCATCTAGTTCACCTAAAGAGTCGATAATGTCATGGGAGAGGTTACGGGCGCGGCGAGCGTGCTTGGCAGCGCTGAGGTTGTCTGGGCTAAGCGCATCGAAGAGGGTGTGCTTGATGCCAGCTGGCGATCGGCCGCAGTGCAAAATCCGAGGAACGCGGCTTTAGTGCTTAACTGAATCGCTTTTTCATAGCGAATGCCCACTCGGCTATTTAAGCGATGAATTTTGCTATTGAGTTGATCGGGTTCAACCACTAGGCGGTTAAAGGCCAATTTTTCAAGCACGAGCTGCGCTATCGCATCCATCACTTTGAAGGATAAGCCGTTGATTGGGCTACCATCGGGCGGCGCGATAATCAGATGCATACCGCAATCCCCCGGCGCAACACGATAGTGCTTGCCGACTTCATCGTGGGCGGGATCGTAGAGCTCCACCATAAAGAGTGATTTACCCTGCCACTCACCCATCAAGGCAAACTTGTGCTCTGTCGTTGCTAACAGATTTTTTATGGCATCAAGGTTCAAGCCCTGCATACCCCAAAACTTGGCGTAATCTTGGTTAAACCAAGACTGTAGTGTTGGAATGTCTTGTGTAAGGTCTAACGCTCTGAACTGAAAACCATTAATGCTCGAAATAGCGGATAGTTGTGTTAAACAATGGTTGCTAAATTGGCTTGCCATTATTATGCCTCCTGGTTCGGCGCCATTAAGACCGGCATATTGGTTCCCGCGCCTGAACTCACGGTTGAACTTGCGCCAGAACTTGGAATCTTGGTTGGAGGGATAGTTTGTGGCGCATCAACTTGAGTTTTTCTGTGCGGCGCCTTAGGAAAATGTCTTGGATTAAGATCCAGCGTGTTAATTGCATTGGCGCCGCAGGGCTGATGACTGGCAAGTTTGGCCGGATCGAAGGTTTGAAACGCGATATGTTCCTCAATGTGGTAGGGCGCATAACCGAGCACGGCTTTTAAGATGGTGCCGTTGCGATAACAGCCCATCCCCAGATCTGGAGAGCTTATCCCATGGGTATGCAAACCGACATTCTGGACAAAAATATCCCCTCGAATATCTATGCTGTAATCACGCTGCACGCTAAGTTGTCCGGCGTCATCGAATTCGACTTGTTGCTTAATACCACTAATAAACTCGGGTAAACGATAGTGGTAACCTGTGCCTAAAATAACGGCGCCCGTTTCTTGCTCAAAGGTGTGATTTTTTTCATTGTGGTGGAAATGCAACTTGAGCATATTGGCTTGGGGCTTGATATGAGTCAGTGCCGCATTCGTCATCAGTCGGCATTGAAAATCGGCCAATAGGCGCTTTTGATATAACAAATCGTAAATGTCGTTTATCAGCTCAGAATTTATCCCTTTGTAGAGCTGTTTCTGGCTGGCGATCAGTGAGCATCTTTGATTAGGGGTCAACTCGTGGAAGTAATCGACATAATCTGGCGAGGTCATCTCTAAAGTAAGCTTGGTATATTCCAAGGGATAAAAACGCGCTGATCGTGTCATCCAATTGAGTTGATAACCATAGGTATCAATATCTTGCAGTAGATCGTAAAACACTTCCGCCGCACTCTGGCCACTACCAATTACTGTGATGGCACTCTGACTCTGCAGGTAGGTTTTTTGCTGCATATAACTGGCGGTATGCATGACCCGTGCATCTTGGATTGGGCAATCCTTTGGTAGATAAGGTTCAGTGCCAGTGCCTAGCACTAGCTTTCGGCATTGATAGGTATGGGTTTTACCACTGCGCCTATCAAAACCTGTAACTCGATAAATACTTTCACCTGCGTTGTAATCCACTTGAGTGACCTTAAAACCAAATTTAAGGTTGCTGAGTTGTTGGCTCACCCATTGGCAATACAAGTTGTATTCGTGGCGAGGTAAAAAGAAATTCTCACGAATATAAAAGGGATAAAGTCTGCCCGTTTGCTTGGCAAAATTAAGGTAACTGTAGCGGCTGGTGGGATCGGCCATAGTCACCAGATCCGACATAAAGGGTGTTTGTAATCTTGAGGATTTGAGTAGCATGCCTGGATGCCAGTCAAAACTGGTTTTAGCATCTAAAAATAAGCAGTTAAAGCCGTCAATAGGTTCTGATAAGGCGGCGAGGCCAAGATTGAATGGGCCAATGCCTATGCCAAGTAGATCAAAGATTTCGCGATCCATTTCCCTTTGCTGTGTACTCACTTACGCCTCCTTGGCAACATGCTGCTGCGCGTTGCCGATCCAGTAATCAGTTACCTAAGGACGCAAACCAAAGTGAATGCGGTTATCAAAATAGACTGTTTGGCTATTTATCTTGCGTTGATTAACTCGCTATTTTTAGCTCAGTCCTTAGGCCATTTCCTGCTGTCTCTGTCCCGACAACGGTAGGTAAATTAGCATGTGAAAATATTCAAATGCAAATCATTCTCATTTGCGTGGGGCTGTGGGTTAATACTTTTAACTGATGAATAAGGGGGGCAGATACGGTTAATGGTACAAATAAGTAAATGACAAAGGAGTGATAATTAGGCAGCGTTTTGAGGATGTATCATTTAGGGTTTTACGAGCTCTATTTTTATAAAATATATAAATACAGTGGGTTACATTAATGCTTGAGTTGGTTCGAGAGCAGAGGAAAATTGATTTAGGTGGGAGTCATGTCATCCTTATACAATAAACATAGGTGCCGCTAAACGGTCAGTGTAAATCCATTGTAAAGCGTGGACTGGGGGCTCAATGAGCGCTTTGATTTAATACGATTGGTATGGTGTAGGTCGTACTGTTTTAGTTTAAGTGAATATTGGCAGGGTAACAGATCGAGCAATTATCGATGTAATTTTTAGTTGCTGTACGCATAAGAGAAGGAGTTCAAGATAAAGCCGTCCTAAAACGGCTTTGAAATAAAATAGTTAAATCGGAAGATTAAGTCGTAAAACTAGCGTAAATCGACAAAATGAGCTGTGATTTTACGCACCAAAGGTAACACCATCAGCAGTGTAGGAAAGGCGACAACCCATGAGATCAGCCAAGCGCCGAGCCAGAGTTCGAGAAATTGCGGTGAAGCGCCAACGCCATTGAAAGTGCTGATCCCAGAAACGATACAACTCATGAGAATAGAGAGAAAAAATGGCATCACCACAGTGGCATACTTGGCCGGTAATTTGGGTGTACCCAAAAAAGTACGAGGTTTGTTATCGGGTAAAGATTTAGAAATGGTCATCGGATCCTCTAATGGATATGTATCAGGCGAATGATTTGTTACAGGCTAGCACTATACCTTTTTTTATCGACTCAATTCATCCAATTTGTTACCCAAAGCTCGCCTGTTACATTAACCCAATGGCCTAGCGAGATAGGGGATTTCCCAAGTTCATTATCAAAGGGGAGCGGTAGATTTGATTGCAACAGGTAAATTGTATCTTCGGGTGTTTGGCTGATGTCGATGATTTGTCCCGAAGCTTCAAAGTGACAGTTATGCAACGGGAATTTTAGATGCTGGTGTGGCGTTTGTTTAATCATATCAGCTTGAAGACTGGCACTTGCTAATCGGCCAAGCAATTCAACTGTGACCCATTGGTTAACCGGAAAACGAATTTCGGCCTGCTGATCGCTACCTTGGTAGTAAAACCAAATTGGTGCACCATTATCGCATTTACCTGCAACTTCACCTTCAAAACCACAGCCCCAAGGCGTTAATTCGAGAATATAGATCCGATACTGCATAAAAAGTCCGTTTTTCTTCGATAGGGCATTCTATCGAGGAACTGTGACTAAATAAATACGCTGTCAGTGTAGTACTGCGTGAGTGTCAGTATTGCCTTGATAGATAGTGTTTGCGGGAGATAAAGGCTGAGTAAACATAGAGCTTGGTAAATATAAACAAAATAAGCGAGGCGACGAGTCTACCTCACTTATTTTATTTGTAATTGAATTCTTGATTTATATTGGATTATTTAAATCAAGACTCTCTTAGGTTGCAGCCTTCATTGCGCGAGTAAATTCCCCAAGCGTTGCAAGTAGCTTAACTTCATCGTGCTGGTGGGTTTCGATGATTTTTACTACGGCAGAGCCAGAAATCGCCCCCGCAGCGCCCGCTTTGATGGCGGCGCTTACCTGTAAAGGCTCGGCAATACCAAAACCGAGGAGCGGTGGTGGGGCGTTAAAGGTTTTTAATTTAGATAAAATTTCCTCTACCGGCACGCCAGCTTTCGTGTCTGTGCCTGTGACTCCCGAGCGGGATAAGAGATAGGTGTAACCTTCACCACTTTTACTCACTTGCTCAAGGGTTTCACTGTCGGCATTGGGCGGCGTGATAAAAATTGGCGCAATACCATGGGCTTTAGCGGCTTCGCTAAAGGGCGCTGATTCTTCCACTGGCACATCGGCGATAAGTACTGAATCCACACCCGCTTGCTGCGCTTTGGCGTAAAACGCATCTATGCCGTTAGCAAAGACTAAGTTCGCATAAAGCAGTAAACCGATTGGCAGTTCAGGGTATTTTGCACGCACTTGCGCCAGTAATTCAAAACACGCCGTTGGAGTCGTGCCTGCGGCTAAAGAACGCAGGTTAGCGCCTTGGATCACTGGGCCATCGGCCAAGGGATCGGAAAACGGAAAGCCCAGTTCTAAGGCATCGGCGCCGTTTTGCACTAAGGTATCGATAATTTTTAGCGATAACTCAGGGCTAGGGTCGCCAAGGGTGACGAATGGGACAAAAGCGCCACGACCTTCAGTTTTGAGTTTGGCAAAGGTGGCTTGGTAACGGGCCGCTTGGTAAAGGCCTGGGTTAGTCAATGTATCACTCATGTTCGTTATACCTCTTTACCATTCAAAATGTCAGAAACGGTGAAAATATCTTTGTCGCCACGACCGGAAAGATTGACCACTAAAATGGTTTCTTTGGTGCACTCGCGCGCCATTTTGACGGCATAGGCGATAGCATGCGCCGATTCCAATGCGGGGATAATCCCTTCACAGCGCGCCAGTTGTTGGAAGGCTTCTAAGGCTTCATCATCGGTAGCCGATTCATAACGGGCGCGGCCAGTGGCATTAAGATGCGCGTGCTGCGGGCCAACGGAGGGGAAGTCCAATCCTGCTGAAATCGAGTAGGATTCTTCGATTTGACCTTCGCTATCTTGCATCAAAGGCGCTTTCATGCCGAAGAAAATCCCTGTCTTACCGTGTTTAAGCGGCGCGCCGTGCATTGGCGTGTCTATGCCTTTACCCGCAGGTTCGACGCCAATCAGTTCGACACTTGGCTCGTCGATAAAGTCAGCAAACATGCCGATAGCGTTGGAACCGCCGCCCACACAGGCGATAACCGCATCGGGCAGGCGACCTTCACGTTCCAGCATTTGTTTTTTGGTTTCTTCGCCAATAATGCGTTGGAATTCACGCACTATGGTTGGGAACGGATGTGGCCCCGCAGCGGTGCCCAGAAGATAGTGGGCCTTTTCGTAGCTGCCAGACCAGTCGCGCATCGCCTCGTTACAGGCATCTTTTAAGGTGGCAGAACCTGAGGTGACAGGAATGACTTCCGCGCCCATCAACCGCATTCTAAATACGTTAGGTGATTGGCGCGCAACGTCCTTCGCGCCCATATAGACTTTACATTTCAAGCCTAATAGCGCGCAGGCAAGGGCGGTGGCAACGCCGTGTTGTCCTGCGCCAGTTTCTGCAATAATTTCCTTTTTACCCATACGCTTAGCAAGCAGTGCTTGGCCTAACACTTGGTTGGTTTTATGGGCGCCGCCGTGGAGTAAATCTTCCCGTTTAAGGTAGATTTTCACCATAGGATTTGGGCTTAAATTGCGGGTTAAGGTCAGTGCTGTTGGGCGACCCGCGTAGTTCTTCAGTAAATCGGTAAACTCGGCTTTAAAGTCTTCATCTTCCTGCGCTTCCACAAAGGCAGTTTCTAATTGCTTAAGGGCTGGCACTAAAATCTGTGGCACATACATGCCGCCGTATTCGCCGAAATAAGGGTTAAGCTTTAACTTTGACATACCTTTTTCCTTATCTTATCAATCAGTTTGTCAGTGGCTTCGATTGTGCTAACAGCGTCTTGGGGTTAACCGCATCGTTATCTATTTGGCCACTGGCATTAATAGGTTCATATTTTTTGTTGAGCATCACTCTTGCCCTGCACCAACAGCATCTAGGGCTTCTTGCTTAGCGCGATAGGCTAGAGACGTAAATGGGCAAAAGCTGTTTGGATCAGTTGCGCCGATTTAATTCCTGCGGCGGTTTCTAGGCCAGAATTAAAATCTAAACCGTAAAATCCTTGGGCATTGGCACTGGCCGCATTGTCGGCGTTGAGTCCGCCCGCCAACATGGCATAGGCCTTTTGTGGGCAGAGGGATTTCACATCAATGCTTTGCCAATTAAAGGCTTGGCCCGAGCCGCCAAATTGATCTGACGTTTTACTATCAAAGAGATATCGCGATGCTCCCTGAGGTAAGTTACCAAGCTCACCCGTTTGCGCATCGACGCTGACGGCTTTCCAAATTTGAGTAGTGAGTCCCGCTTGCTCAAGTCGCTCTGCGAGTTGTGCGATTTCAAGTTCAGTTTCAGTGCCATGCAGCTGTACGGCAGATAACTGCAAACGGGCTGCGGTATCCGTAATGGTGCTTGGCGCGGCATTAACAAACACGCCGACGAATTCAATGGCGGGAGCCGCGGATGCGCGATATTCCCTGAGCAATTGTTCAGCTGCGTTAAGGGTTAACGCGCGCGGGGATTTTTCAGCAAAAATCAGCCCGGCATAGACGGCGCCTGACGTTGCCGCGGCGCGAATATCTTCCATGCGGGTGAGGCCGCAGACTTTATTGTGACCGAAGATCAATTTACGGCAGGCTAAGTCGATATCAGCCTCGGCCATTATCGAACTACCGACGAGGAAACCATCAACCAGTGGACTCAGGCGGCGTACTTGCTGATTGTTGTAGATGCCTGATTCGCTGATCACCACGCGGTCGCTGCCAATGTGTGGCGCTAGCGTTTCTGTGGTGGCGAGATCGGTACTTAAATCCCTTAAGTTACGGTTATTGATCCCAATAATCGGCGCATCTAATGCGATGGCGCGTTTAAGTTCTTCTTCGTTACTGACTTCGGTCAGCACATCGAGTAGATATTTAGCGGCTTCTTTCGCTAGGCGGTGATATTGCGCATCATCGAGCACGGACAGCATCAACAGAATGGCATCGGCACCTTGGTGGGCGGCGAGTTTAATTTGGTATTCATCGACAAAAAAATCTTTGCACAGAATAGGTTGGTTCACCCGAGCGCGCACCTTAGGGATATAGTCCATATCCCCTTGGAAAAACTGCTCGTCGGTTAATACCGAAATGCCCGCCGCATATTTTCCGTAAATATCGGCAATGGCTTCTACATCAAACACATCGCGGATAAGCCCTTTGGACGGGCTGGCTCTTTTACATTCTAAAATGTAACCCGCCTTGGGCGCCTTGAGTGCGGCAAATAAACTGCGGTCAGAGATTTTTGGCGACAGACTGGCCTCGGGGAAACGCAGCTTCAGGGCGGCAATATGGGCAGCTTTGGTGTCGACTATACGGGTTAACACATTACTTTTTGGCATAGGGTTTGTTTCTGCCTGTGGCTGAGTTCTCATATCTTGGCTATTTGTTATCAGTTCTTGAGTCATTGCCACTTATTCCTTTGTTTCACTGCTGACTTTAGCTAATTGGCTTAACAATTCAAAGGCTTTACCGCTTTGTATGGTACTGAGCGCAAGTAAGGTTCCTGTTTTCACTGAATCAGCAATCCCACACACATATAAAGCACAACCCGCATTGATGGCGACCGCATTGGCATGTGCATCTGTGCCACAACCTTTCAAAATTGCCTCGGTGATCAAGGCATTCTGCGCGGGTTCGCCGCCTTCTAAGTCACTGATTTGTGCTAAAGGCACACCTAAATCGGCGGGCGTGAGTTGATACTCTATGATGTCGCCGTCTTTTAATTCGGCCACTTGGGTGTTGCCGTGCAGCGCGACTTCATCTAAACCACTGCCGTGCACTACCATAGCGCGTTTTGTGCCAAGCGCCTTTAATACTTTCGCTATCGGTAAGACTAACTCAGGGCTATACACGCCAAGTAACATAAATTCGGGGCGGGCAGGATTGATAAGTGGCCCTAACACATTGAATAAAGTGCGCGTTTTCAGTGCTTGCCTGACCGGCCCCGCATGTTTTACTCCGCCGTGGTAGTGGGGCGCAAATAAAAAGCACAGGTTCAATGCGTCGAGGCAACGACTGGCGGTGTCTGGTGACATGGTTAAGTCAATGCCAAACTGCGCCAAAAGATCCGATGAACCCGATTTACTCGACACGCTACGATTGCCGTGTTTGGCGACCTTGGCGCCCGCCGCCGCGGCAACAAAGGCCGCAGTGGTGGAAATATTAATGGTATTAAAGCCATCGCCACCCGTGCCAACTATGTCAACGATGCCATTGCTAAGGTTATCGCCATTCGAGTAGGGAAACGTCTTGGCGGCGGCGCGCATGGCATCGGCGGCGCCACTGATCTCATCTATGGTTTCACCGCGCATCTTGAGCGCGACTAACATGCCTGCCATAGTGGCTTCACTCATTTCACCGCGAATTAACGCGCTAAAAATCTCAAAGGTGTGCTCGCGACTTAAACTCTTACCTTGGTATAAAACATCGAGTAAAGGCTGAATATGGTTTGTACTCATGCATTTACTCCTGCAGTCATGTCTTGGGTCAGAAATGCCAAGGTTTGAATGAGCAGTGTGCTGCCTAAGGTGGTGAGAATCGATTCAGGGTGGAACTGAAAGCCAACGGCTCTGTGCTCAGGGTGCAGAATTGCCATCGGCATAGCGTCAGTGGTTGCAATCACTTGCAGGCAATCCGGTACTTGAGTGGCGACGAGACTGTGATAGCGGGCAACGGGCAGGGGAGAGGGCAAACCGGCAAATACGCCAGTACCGTCATGGAAAGTCGGACTTGCCTTGCCGTGCACCACAAAAGGTGCGCGTGCCACTGTGCCGCCGTAATATTCCACCATGGCTTGATGCCCAAGGCAGATACCCAGCATAGGTACCTTACCCGCAACTTTGGCGATAAGTGCCATCATAGAGCCTGCTTCATGGGGCGCACCTGGTCCTGGTGATAACACGAGGGCTGCAGGCTCTTGTTCGTTAAGCAGTTTTTCAGCGATATAATCGGCGGCAACATCGTTGCGGTAAATCACCACTTCACAACCTAGGCTGCGAAATTGATCCACTAGGTTATAGGTAAAGGAGTCAAAGTTATCGAGTAGATAGAGTTTCATATTTGGCTCCTATTTATATTGCACTGAAGAGGATTATGCGAAGTGGATTGAGCTGACGATTCATTCACTGGTGATTCAGTTACTAGCAGTCCAGCGCCCATCTTGATGGCTGAAATCACGGCTTGGGCTTTTTGACGGGTTTCATCTGCTTCGCTTTGTGGATCCGAATCAAATACCACGCCAGCGCCCGCTTGAATAAAGGCGGTGCCATTTTTAACAAAGGCGGAGCGGATAACGATGCAAGTGTCCATGTCACCAAGGGCATTAAGGTAACCCACAGCGCCACCATAGCTGCCGCGGCGGGCTTTTTCTGCTTGGCGTACCAGTTGTGATGCACGTACTTTTGGTGCGCCCACTAATGTGCCCATATTCATACAGGCCTGATAAGCATGTAGGGCATCTAAATCTTGGCGCAGTTGACCCGTTACACGGCTGACGAGGTGCATCACGTGGGAATAACGGTCAACTTTTAATAATTCGGCGACTTTGCGGCTGCCGCTTTGGCTGATGCGTGCGATATCGTTGCGAGCTAAATCGACCAGCATTAAGTGTTCCGACAGTTCTTTTTTATCTAAACGCAGTTCAAGTTCAATACGGCTGTCTAAGTCAAAATCAATCTCACCCGTTGCGGTTTTACCGCGTTTGCGGGTGCCGGCAATCGGGTAGACTTCCACCTGATTACTGCTGGCATCAAATTTGAGCGCACTTTCTGGTGAGGCACCAAACAGCGTGAAATCTTGGCCTCTGAAATAAAACATGTAAGGGCTAGGGTTCGTCAGGCGCAGGGCACGATAAGCCCCTAAAGTATTCGGGCAAGGCAAACTAAAGCTACGGGATGGCACTACTTGGAAAATATCGCCCGCAATAATGTGTTCTTTCAAATCGATAATGGTTTGTTTGAACACCTCATCGGAAATATTGACTTGCTCAGTTGCGTCGATGGCGACCAGTGTCGGTATATCGGCAGGTGAATTACCGAGGGTTTTACACTCTGCAGTTAAACTTTGTACCCGCTCACTTAGCGTTGCGGTGATGGCGGCATATTGAGCTGAATCGTGACTGAAGTTATGGGTAATGATGTCGGCTTGTTTAAGTTTATGATCGATAAGGATTAAGGTTTCAGCGAGGTAAAATAGGTAATCAGGGCAATCGTTATCGCGGTTCGGTACGGCAGGCAGTGGTTCGACGGTATCAATCAAGTCGTAGGCCAGCACGCCACCTAAAAACAGATCCTCAAAGGCGGGTTTAATCTGGCTGTCAGTATGAGCGCCACAATCAATCTGCTGGATAAACATCCGCAGGCCATCGAGTGGCGAGGTCGATTTTAAGCGTGCATCTTCATCCTGCAATTGAGTGTCTTTTTGTAGTGTCACCACTAAGGTGGATTGCGCGCTTTGGCAGTGGGCGGTCGGGCTAAAAAAGCGTTCGATAGGAGCAAGTAAGCTCGCGCCATTGTCGGTCAGTGCGGTGAAGGTCAGCTGATAACCGTCACAGCGGATCATCATGGCGGCATGGGTCATTACCATGCTTTTTAAGTGATCTTTACTGTCGATTTCGGCCGATTCGAGCAACATAGTATGGGGCGCATCTTGGGTGATATGCTGATATAAGCGTAGTGGATCGCTGTGGTAGGTTAATGCCGCCTTGAGTGTGCTTGAGCGTGCGAATGTCTGTTTGGGCATGTTCATACTCCAGCTACCTGATTAAATGTCTTTAACATTATGAGTTATCTCGCTTTCTTAATTTTTCACCCGAGTTTGCCGACATTTTTCGCACCTAACAAAAAAGCCCGCATTTCTGCGGGCTTCTTGTTGATTCTGGTCACTTTCAAATGAGCACAGAGCTTCACACCACCCGCTACGTTGGGAAGTGCCACCACCAAATGATGTTTAATGAAGCGTTAATGTGGGTCATTCAAAAGGGTCTCGCTAATTCGTTAATGGACCTATAGAAAACATGAGCCGAGCAATAATGTCAATTGAATATTTTTCATTTTCTGCGATTTATCCACTTCAATGAGGCATAAAATTGATATGACTTAGCGACAAAGTGCGAGATAGCAGCGCATTTGTTAACAAATGCGCGTACAATAGCGCCATGAATACTCAAAGCATATTGGCTGATTTACACAGCCACACGACCGCGTCCGATGGTCAGTTAACGCCGTCTGAATTGGTGGCAAGAGCCCTTGAAAAGGGCGTGCAGTTATTTGCGATCACCGATCACGACACTGTGGCAGGTTTACCTGAAGCCCGTGCCTTTAATCAGGCACAAGCTGCACCATTGAAATTGATTTCTGGCGTGGAAATCTCTACTCGCTGGAATAGTTACGATATTCATATCGTGGCGCTTAACTTCGATGCCGATAACCTCGCGCTATTAGCATTTTTAGAAAACCAGCGTGAATTACGTGAATTACGTGCCCAAGAAATTGGCCATAGATTAGCTAAAGCTGGTATCGAAGGTGCCTACGAAGGCGCTAAGGCGTTGGCGGGTGATGCCGCGTTGAGCCGTGGACATTACGCTCGCTGGATGGCTGATAAGGGTCATGCTGTGGATATGCCGAGTGTATTTAAACGCTATTTAGCTCGGGGTAAAACTGGTTATGTGCCCAATAATTGGGGCGATATGGCTAGCGCGATTGAAGTGATCCATAACGCGGGCGGGTTAGCTGTGTTAGCCCACCCTAGCGGTTACAAGTTATCCGCTAAGTGGCTTAAGCGCTTAGTGCGCGAATTTAAAGAAGCAGGTGGAGATGCCATGGAAGTGGTACTCGGCCAGCAAACGTTAGACGACAGGGCCAATCTTGTGGCGCTGAGCGTTCAAAACCAGTTGCTTGCATCGATAGGGAGTGATTTTCACTTTCCAAGCAATTGGATAGAATTAGGTAAAAATCTGTATCAGCCCCAAGGTATTGATTGGGTCTGGCAATCGAGATCTTGGATGGAACGACCATGAGTCAGTTTTTTTATGTACATGAAGTAAATCCGCAAGCCCGTCTTATCAGTCAAGCCGTCGCAGCCTTAAAAGCAGGCGGTGTGATTGTTTACCCCACCGATTCAGGCTATGCATTAGGCTGCTTGATTGGTGAGAAAGACGCGATGACGCGGATGGCGAGAATTCGTCAAATTGAGAACGATCATAATTTTTCATTGATGTGCCGTGATCTCTCCGAGCTTGCAACCTACGCCAAGGTGGATAACCAAGCCTATCGTATTCTAAAAAGTTGCACGCCTGGACCTTATACCTTCATTTTTAAAGCGACCAAAGAAGTGCCCCGTCGGCTGCAAAATGACAAGAAAAAGACCATAGGTATTCGCGTGCCCGACAATGTGATCGCACTGGCGTTGCTTGAAGCCTTAGATGCGCCGCTGATGTCGACCAGTTTAGTGATGCCAAATGCCGAGTTTGCCGAGTCTGATCCTGAACAAATTCGTGATTTGCTCGAGCATCAAGTGGATGTGATTATCCACGGTGGTTATTTAGGCGAAAAGCCGACGACTGTAATTGATATGTCTGAAGATGGCGCCGAGATTTTACGTGAAGGCGCGGGTGATATCACGCCGTTCCTCTAAATCTGCCGCATTAGATTTATCGCTAATGGATGCGGGTAAGTGATTCGGATAGTGGTAGTCAACATTTGGCAGTTTTATCGCCGTAAATTTACAGGTATAATCGCGCGTTTGGCGTTAGCCTAGGTTGGATAGCGCAGTGTTAACGGAGCAAGATAGCGGATGCAGGGCACGCAACAGAGTTTACCCTTAGCCGTTATTCGTGGTCAGGCAATGACCGAAATGCCGCTGGATTTGTTTATTCCGCCGGAGGCATTGGAAGTGTTCCTTGAGTCCTTTGAAGGACCATTGGATTTACTTTTATATTTGATCCGTAAGCAAAAATTAGACGTTGTCGATTTACCCATTCAGCAAATCACCGCGCAGTATTTAGAATATATTACGTTGCTGACTCAGGCTCGAATCGAACTTGCCGCCGATTATTTAGTGATGGCAGCAACGCTTGCCGAGATTAAATCCCGTTTGCTGCTGCCGCGTATGGTGGCCGAAGATGAGGTTGAGGAAGATCCACGGGCACAGCTTATTCGGCAGCTTAAAGCCTATGAAGTGATTAAAGAAGCGTCGCAAAAACTCGATGATTTACCGCGGCTCGAGCGGGATGTATTTCAAGCCAAAGCCGTGGCAGCACCTGGGATTAAGCCACTGGTGATCCCGCCAGAAGTTTCGTTGTTTGAAATTGCCCGCGCCTTTGGTGATGTACTCAAACGTATCGATGCCTATGAGGATCATCATGTTAAGCGTGAACAGTTATCGACCCGTGAACGCATGAGCCAGATTTTAGCCATGTTGAACTCGGAAGATTTTACGGCCTTTGAACGTTTATTTACCGTAGAAGAAGGCCGTGCTGGCGTGGTAGTCACCTTCTTAGCTTTGATGGAATTAGTCAAAGAATTATTGGTCGAATTGTACCAAACAGAGCCGTTTTCAACTATTTACGTTAAGGCCTATTAATTGATGCAGATAAATCCGACTCAATTAAAACAGCTTATTGAAGCGAGTTTGTTTGTATTGGGGAAACCCTTGTCGGCGAAAATGTTGAAAGACACTGTCTTGGTGGATTTCACGGTTTCCAGAGACAAAATAAAAGCGGCATTGGATGAGCTGCAACAGGATTATCAAGACAGAGGTGTACAACTTGTGAAAGTCGCTGGAGGTTACCGCTTCCAGACCTTAGAAGTCTTGAGCCCTTTTTTGCAGCCCCTGTGGCAGGAAAAAGCCCCTAAATATTCGCGTGCGACATTAGAAACCTTGGCGGTGATTGCCTATCGTCAACCTGTGACTCGCGGCGATATTGAACAGGTGCGCGGTGTGGCTATAAGTAGCCATATCATAAAAAGTTTGTCAGATAGACATTGGATTAAAGTAGTTGGCCATAAAGAAGTACCGGGGCGACCCGCGTTATATGCCACTACCTTAGAATTTTTAGCATATTTTGGCTTAGACACCTTAGCGGATTTACCGCCGCTGTCGGATACTGAGTCATTGCAGGCGGTTTTTTCAGGTTTGAAATCAGCGCCAGAACAGTCAGAAGAGCAAAATACTAAATGAGTGAAAAATTGCAGAAAGTCTTGGCCCGTGCAGGCCATGGCTCCCGTCGTGAGATGGAGGCATGGATTGCTGCAGGCCGAGTTAGTATTGATGGTGAAATTGCTAGCCTTGGGGATCGGATTGAAGCCGATGCCAAAGTGCGTATCGATGGCAGAGCCATTTCGTTAAAGTCTGCCGAAGACGTGATTTGCCGTGTGCTGGCATATCATAAACCTGAAGGCGAAATTTGCAGTCGTAAAGATCCTGAAGGCCGTCCAACGGTATTCGATCGCTTGCCTAAAGTGCGTGATTCACGCTGGGTAGCGGTGGGTCGTTTAGACATTAACACCTCAGGCTTATTGTTGTTTACGTCAGATGGTGAGTTGGCGAACCGTTTAATGCATCCATCGAACGAAGTCGACCGCGAATACGCAGTGCGTACCTTTGGTGAAATCCCTGAGGCGACAGTACAACGTTTACGTACTGGCGTCATGTTAGAAGACGGCCCTGCGCAGTTTGATAGCATCAAACCAGCGGGCGGCGAAGGCATGAACCAGTGGTGGCATGTGTGTTTACGCGAAGGTCGCAACCGTGAAGTGCGCCGTTTGTGGGAATCCCAAGAAGTACAGGTGAGTCGTTTGATCCGTATTCGTTATGGTATGGTCGAACTGCCAAAATCACTGCCTCGCGGTGGCTGGGTTGAATTGCCAGTAGAGCAAGTTAACTACTTGCGTAAGCTGGCGGGTCTTGAGCCCGAAACTCGTACTATGCTCGCCGCTGATAAACACAGCGTAGCCCGTGCTCAGGTGAAGAGTGCTAAAATTCGCCGCGCCGTACGTAAGCATAAAGTAACCGGATCGGGAAAACCTAAGCCATCGCGTCAGCGCAGCTAAGTTGTTTTATCCCAATGAAAAAGGCCGCTAAGCGGCCTTTTTGCTTTCTGTTATTTGCAGCTATGTTATAACAAGTCTCAGTTGGATTGAGGAGTGAATGGATGAAGCTAATTTCAGTGAAACGGATTTGGGAACACGCTGCCCATAATGCGTTTACCGATTTAATCACGTTTCAGGGGGCACTGTTTTGCGTTTTCCGTGAAGGGACTGCCCATGTGTCACCCGATGGTGCGCTACGAATTCTACGCTCAGCGGATTTAGGCGACACTTGGCAGAGCGTGGCGCTGATCCGTTCGGATGAGGCGGATTTACGCGATGGCAAACTGATTGAGTATCAAGGAGAATTACTCTTACTCGGCGGCGGGACTTTACACGATAAGTCCGGCTTACAATCACATCTTTGGCGCTCAGCCAATGGGCTAGCGTGGTCGGATGCGTTAAAAGTCGCTGATAAAGGCTATTGGTTATGGCGCTTAACCGAGCATCAAAATGCACTCTATGGCGTGGGTTATCGCGCTGGGCCTGATGGCGATACCCGCTTGTATAAAAGTGATGATGGGGTGCAGTTTGAGACTTGGTTAAAGGTGTTTAATAATCAAGGTTATGTCAACGAAACTGCCATTGTTTTTCATCAAGAAAACGGCTTTTGTCTATTGAGGCGCGATCCCGTATGGGGCCCAGAATTTGTCGGTTTACTCGGCCGCAGTCAAATGCCATTCACTGATTGGCAATGGCAAGAACTCGATAAGCGCATTGGTGGGCCAGTGATGTTGATGTATCAATCCCGTTTGTTGGCTGTAGTGCGTTTATACGATGAACAAGTTCGAACGGCTTTAGTTGAAATTCATCCAGATACTGGCGTGGTTCAAGAACTACTGACACTGCCATCGAAGGGCGATACTAGTTATGCGGGCTTTGTTATTGATGGAAATGAGTTGTGGGTAAGTTATTACTCCAGCCATGAGTTAGCTGACTCACAGCTGGATATGCAAAATTCGCTTGATGAATCAAACAGAGTCGCCAAAGCTAAAACGATGATTTATTTTGCAAAAATTCAGTTAAGCTAAGATTTGCGGTGCGCTATCTTTGTCGTACTTAATGTCATCGACAAGTTCGGGTTTCATTTTGAGAATATCTAAAATAATAAAGAGCCATAAATAGGCCCTTTAATATTGCTGAATCATACCAGCAGAAACTCAATAAGCGATTCGATTACTGTGCGTTAAACTGCTGTCCGTTGACGGCACTAGAATCTTGACCGATCAAATAGAGATAGGTCGGCATGATCTCTTCAGCGGTTTTGAGATCCAGTGGATTCTCTGCAGGGTAGGCTTTAGCGCGCATCTCAGTGCGGGTAGCTCCTGGATTGATGCTGTTGACTCGAACCGAGGTGCCATCACATTCATGGGCGAGAACTTGCATCATGCCTTCGGTTGCAAACTTAGAGAAAGCATAAGGTCCCCAATAGGCGCGGCCTTGACGACCCACACTGCTCGACGTAAAGATAATCGATGCACTGGGTGCTTGGCGCATCACAGGTAGTAATGCTTTAGTTAGCATGACTTGGGCCGTGACGTTCACTTTGAGCACGTCTTCGAGTGATGGAATATCTATGTGTTCAAACGGACCTAAGGCACCGAGTAAGCTAGCGTTATGCAATAAGCCGTCTAAATGATCGAATTGCTCGGCAATGGTATCGGCCATATCGCGATAATTTTGTTCCGTTGCGCCCTTAAGATCTAATGGCACTATAGCAGGTTTGGGATAACCGGCTTGTTCTATTACGTCGTAAACTGCTTCCAATTTTTTCACTGTTTTACCAAGTAAAATCACAGTGGCGCCGTGTTTTGCAAACTCAATGGCGGCGGTTCGGCCTATGCCAGCACCAGCGCCTGTGACTAAAATCGTCTTGCCCTTGAGTAAATCTTTTGCTGCTTGATATTCCAACATGAGTCTCTTTTTCCTCTTGGCGAGAATGCCCGCCACTTCTAGAGTCGCCGAAGTGATAAACGCATGTTTCAAACAAATGAATGAAACTTTGTTATCAATAGCTAAAATCTTTGTGACAAACTTGTGGCTAACTCAATATTTTTACGTTAACTTGAAATGAGTTAGGGGCTAACATAAGCCCTATTGGTCACAGATCTAAAAGCTATTGTGACTAATTTCTTGGGGAAAACAAAACTATTACAACAAGATTTGGGGAAAAAAGATGAAAAGACTCATTTTGGGTGTTGCGATTGCATCTGCACTGGGCCTCACAGGATGTGGTGAGGACAGTTTTAATGAACTCAAGGATAAGACAGAAGTGCTCATCCCTGAATCGCACATGGTGTTCGACCCTGCTAATTCAAAAGTACCATTACCGAATGATTTGCTGTTCAGTGGCACCAAAGATGGCACATTATCAATTCCGGGTGAAAGCTCGGGCAATTATGTTGATCCACAAATAGCGCTTGGGGCGTTAGATGGGTGGTCGACAACATCACCGATTTCTATTGATATCGATTTGGCGAAAAAACATGACGGTACACCGCTGACCTTAATGGCGGCATCGGTTGCACAACCGGGTGCTGTCAGAATGTTTGAAGCCACAGTAGGCGGCGCATTATCATCTGATCCCGAATGTAAGGCTAAACCTTCAGTTTCAGCCTGTAAAGTGGGCGCTGAGTTGCAGTTTGGCGTTGACTTTATATCAACCGCTTCGGGCAAAAAAGTGGTAATAATTCCGCTTAAGCCACTCAAAGCTGGGCAATCTTATATTTATGCGACAACGAATCTTATTCAAGATTCTGAAGGTCGTGGTATCGCTCCTTCAACGACCTATGGTTTGTTGAAGCTGGATATCAATACGTTACCTTTAGAAACGCCAGATCAATTGATGCTGCAAACCTTAGTGAATAGTTATGAGAAAGGGATTGCTGCGGCCCATAAGGTCGATCCTTTAACCATCAGTTACTCTGGCTTATTTACCACTCAGTCTGTTGCTAACGTCTATGAAACCACCAAATTGCTGATGGCGAAGGGTGCTCCCTATGCACCAAGCTTTGCCCAGATGCCAACACCAACTGGATTGACTGTGGCTCAAGTGGCGGGCTTAACACCGGCTGCTGGAGCTGCCTATGTTGCCGCAAACTTGGCTGATGTGTATACGGCAAAAATTAAACTGCCTATTTACGGTGATTGTTCTTCAGTTGGTTGTTTATCCGCTGAAGGTAAACCATTAATTAATGGTCATTGGAAAGCCCAAGGTGATAGCCCTGTATCTGTGCTACTTGCACTGCAAGCGGGCACACTCAGCCAGAATAATTTTGGTATGCAAGCGGTGGCTAATGGTATTGCTAACCCTGCTGATGCTTTAGCTAATCCCTCGTTAATGGCGGGTAAAACATGGGTTTTAGACGATGGCACGGCAGTTGATAAAACCAAACATCTGACTAAGTTCAATCCTATTCCAGCAATCAAAGGTTATGAAACAGTATCTGTACTGATTTCTATGCCCAATGCAACGAAATTGGCCGCTTTTTATCAACAGCAAGGTCGTGAGTTTATTCCTCCTACATCTGGTTGGCCAACAACAATTGCCCTTCACGGTTTAGGTGGCGGTAAAGAAATGTCATTGGCCTATGCCGGTACGTATGCCGCAATGGGGGTTGCGACTGTTGCTATTGATATGCCACTTCACGGTGCGCGTTCATTCGATGCTAACGGTGATGGGATTTATGAAGTCTCTGCGACAGATCCTGCCTTCGGTGCAGTTGTCGGTAAACCGGATGCCTTTAAAAATGGTAACCCGTTGGTGTTTGTGAATATTTCTAGCACTTTGTCGGTGCGAGATAACTTCCGTCAAGCGACGATGGACCATTTAGGGGTGCGTCTTGCCCTTACGGGTTTAGCACAGGGCTTAGCACAAGCAGGTCAGCCGCAAGTATTTGATGTGACTAAAATCAGTGCTCAAGGTCTGAGTTTAGGCGCCATTGTGGGCACCGATTTTGCGACCTATGCCAGCACAGGCATGAAGAATCCTGCAACCGGCGATGCCTTGCCAAATGCTTATGCTATCAATGCTGTATCCTTAGTTGCGCCAGCAGGTGGATTAGCAGGATCATTCGCAGGTTCTGCAACCTTTGGTCCAGTGCTGTTTAGTAATATTACGGCATCTGCAACTTTCCAAGCACAGGTCGATGCGGCTAATACAGCAGGTTATGAGCCCGGTAGCCCTGAATATGCGGCACTGGTGCAGGGGGTATATGCCCAATTTATTCCGACGTTTGCCTTTGCGGTTCAAACAGCGGTAGATTCTGCAGATCCTGTTAACCATGCTGCTATGTTAAAAGCGACTGGCTTACCTGTGCACTTAATTGAAGTGGCGGGTGATGGTAACGGTAACTTAGCAGACCAAGTGCTGCCTAATCGCGTCGATAACTTCCCATTATCGGGCACTGAGCCGCTGATCGCAGCCATCGAGCTACCTTGTGCCGATAGCACGAGTAAAGGTCATGGCGTTGTGCGTTTCGCTAAAGGTCACCACAGTTCGATTGTCGATCCTAAAGAAAAGGAATCAACGGATGGTATGGCCGCGGCTGCCACGGTTGAAATGCAGACCCAAGTGGCAACCTATGCAGCTACTGCAGGTAAGGGCGATGCGACGATTTTAGTGACAAACAGTGAGGTCATTGCGACTTGTCCTAACTAATCTTGCCTTAATCGGAAAAACCCAGCCTTTGCTGGGTTTTTTTATGGGCCTTTAGGCTGTTAGAATAGCGCGCAATTGACTGAATGATGTAACGCCCTAACGGAGAACACTTTGGAATTTTTATACGAGTATGGAATGTTTTTGGCGAAAGCCGTCACAATAGTGGTCGCAATCGTTGCCGTTATTATTGTGGTGTTGGCTTCTACTGTAAAACACAAGTCAGATAAGGGCGAGCTGAGGATCACTAACTTGTCTGAAGAGTTAGAAGAACTTAAGCATGGCTTAAAAGAAGAACTTCTGTCAAAGAAACAATTCAAAGCCTATGAAAAGCAATTAAAAGCTGACGAAAAGGCAAAAGACAAGGCCGCAGATGAAGCCTGCACGGGCAAAGTGTTCGTGATTGATTTTAAGGGCAGTATCGATGCCGCTGAGGTTGCATCACTGCGTGAAGAAATCAGTGCAATTATCGCTATCGCAGAAAAAGGCGATGAAGTGGTTGTCAATGTAGAGAGTGGCGGTGGTATGGTGCATGGTTATGGTTTAGCCTCCAGCCAGTTAGATCGCTTACGTCAATCAGATATTCCATTGACTGTCTGTGTTGATAAAGTCGCCGCCAGTGGTGGCTATATGATGGCTTGTGTAGCGAATAAAATTTATGCTGCACCTTTTGCCATTGTCGGTTCTATTGGTGTTGTTGCTCAACTGCCTAACTTTAACCGCCTGCTGAAAAAGCATGAAATTGATTATGAGCAACACACGGCCGGTAATTTTAAGCGCACCTTGACAGTATTTGGTGAAAACTCCGATGAGGGAAGACAGAAGTTTCAAGAAGAACTCGAAGAAACCCACGTCTTATTTAAGGCGTTTGTTGGTAAGTATCGCCCTGAGTTGGATTTAGTGAAAGTCGCCACTGGCGAGCATTGGTACGGTCAGCAAGCTATCGAATTAGGTTTAGTTGATGCGATTTCGACCAGCGATGATGTGATAATGTCACTCGCCACAGAGCGTACTGTGTACAAGATACGTTATCAGGTGAGAAAGAAACTCGCTGATAAAATTGCCCACGGTGCCTCTTTGTCTGTGAACGCTATTTTCAATCGCCTCATAGAAAAAAATCGTCCTATGTAATTCTGTCTATTGGTGAATAAAAGTAAAAACGCCTGCATTTGCAGGCGTTTTCATTTGCTGAGCTTTCGCGGCTAATACCGAAGTGGGTTAGATTTGATAGCTGATATGTTGATGGAAGCGTACGATGAGATCTTCACGCTCCGGATCGACACCTATGTCGGCTGCGAAGGCCTTCAGAGCTGTTTCAACATTGTTCATAAAGCGACCGAAACCTGAATCATCACAGTCCTTAGTACCTGCCACTATGGTAAAGTGCGCGGCTTCGACTAAGTTATCGGCATCCCAGCGACGGATAACTTGTTGCTCAGTCGCATTAGGATCGAACCCTATCATTTGTACTTCGGCTTTGCTGTCGAGCTTTTCAAACTTACTGTTACGCACAAGCGGTGTTAAGCCGTTCGCTATCATAGCAAGGCGTGTCAGTTGTCTATTCGCTGCCGCTTTGAGGAAGCAGTCTTCAAGATGCTGATATAAAGGCGTAAAGTCAGTGGCTGAGTCAGGTAATAAACCCTGTTTGAGTTTGCGGCTCAGTGGCAAGCTCACAGTCACATAGGTGAGAGAGCTAACGTTTTCTGGTAACTCACATTTTCTGGCTTTATATCTTGGGCCGATGGCGCGCAGTTTATAACCATAGGTTTCTTTATAGCCCTTAGCTTTTGCGAACAGATCATAGGATAAATGCTGATGGTCGCGGACCTTAACCTTAAGATCGCTTATTGGCATTAAGGGCATTAATTCAGTGAGCAACTCACGCACCTTGATATGGAAACTGGCGGAATTACTGCGAATATCGTCACCTGTGGCAAGAAACACAATGCGCAGTTTGCGGGCGCGATAGTTTTCTTGCGAGAATAAGTTTTGGGCTTCGTGGTAGGCTGGGTTATAAAAAAATAGAATTTGTTCAGTGGTTTGGAAGCAATATGCTTCGGTATGGTAACGCACTACTGGCAGTTTATCGTTAGTGATCACGTGAACATTACGGAGATCGTGTTGTTCTGCCAAATTAAATATCAAACGGCTTAACGTTTGATAACAGCTTTGATAATCGGGATATTGATTGAGTAGCTCATCCGTCACCTTGATTTCGGCTGTGATGTATTGATTTGTACGGGCTTCCTTGGGTATGTACACTTTTTGCTGATGGCTAAGGGACATATTGACTCCTTGTTTGAGTTAACCATTTGCTAACACGAATTTTACTGTTTATCTATAGGGTTAATCTTGCGTTAGAACACGTTTTTATCCGTTGAGTATGAGTTTAGCTAAGTAAGCGGTTCGTTAGCTTAAAATAGCAGCTATTTTATTGGGTTAACGCATTTTCTATCCATGGTTGCATCCAAGCCGCAATCTGAGCTTGCGCCTTTTCGTTGGGATGAATGCCATCCCTTTGCATTAATTCTGGATGGGGAGCGATATCCTGCATAAAGAAGGGGATCAACACTATATCCTGGGTTTTAGATATGTCTTGATACACTTGGGTGAACTTTTGGGTATAGCGAGGGCCATAGTTAGGCGGTACCATGATCTCGGTCAGCAGCACTTTTGCGCCGCTATCTTTGGCTAGGGTAATGATTTGGATTAGATTATTTTCGAGTTGCGTTGGGGGGAATCCACGTAAACCATCATTACCTCCTAGCTCAATGACCACAAGATCGGGAGCAACAGAATCGAGCAAGGCGGGTAATCGGCGTAGGCCGCCCGCTGTGGTTTCGCCGCTCACTGAGCCATTGGTAAACTGATGTTCGGGCAGATTTTTTTGCAGTAGTGCTACCCAGCCTGACTGTTCTGCCATGCCGTAGCTAGCGCCTAAGCTATCGCCGAGGATCAGTATCTTTGCCGCGTGAGCGGGCGTGACCATGAGTACACTCAGTAGGATGAATGCCCCTAGGGTCTTCGCCATTGATTTTAATCTTAGCGATTGATACCAGAACGATTTATATAAGAAGGATCCTATGTCTAACGTCATCTTAAAAAACAGTGCCATTAATGTTGTTAACCTCGAAAAATCAGTGATTACTCAGGAAGGAACGCTCACTATCCTCAAGGGCATTAACTTAGATGTCAAGCAAGGTGAGAGTGTGGCTATTCTCGGCCCATCAGGTTCGGGCAAATCCACCTTATTGGGATTGCTTGCGGCGCTTGATACGCCTACGTCGGGGGAGATTTGGCTCGATGGTGTGGCATTATCACCACTGAATGAAGAGCAAAAAGCGGCACTGCGTAAACAGAAGGTCAGCTTTATTTTTCAATCCTTTATGTTAGTGGATACCTTAACTGCACTCGAGAACGTCATGTTACCCGCCGAGCTTGCAGGCGTGAGCAATGCCAAGGAAAAAGCGCAGGCCATGTTGGTGCGGGTTGGTTTATCCCATCGCTTGACTCATTTACCCAAACAGCTTTCGGGTGGTGAACAGCAAAGGGTGGCGATTGCCCGCGCTTTTATCTGTGAGCCTACAGTTTTGTTTGCCGATGAACCAACAGGCAATTTAGACAGCGTCAACGGCCATAAGATTGCCGATATGTTGTTTGAGCTTAATCAAGAAAGCCATACAACCTTAGTCCTCGTTACCCATGATCTGCTGCTGGCCAAACGCTGTGAGCGTCAACTAGTGATGGATAACGGCCATTTACAGGAAGATATTACTCAAACAGAACCGCTAGCCGATGTTAAGGAGGCTTAATAATGGAGTTAAGTCTGGCATGGCGTCTGTTTAAACGCGAGTTACAGCAAGGGCAATTGTTATTGATTATCCTCGCTATTACGCTCGCGGTTTTGTCTGTGAGTGGCTTGGCGCGGGTGAGTGAACGTCTGCAAGTGGCAATTAGTGGTCAAGCTTCACAGTTTATTGCTGCCGACCGTATTATCGATTCGCCAGTTAAAATTGATGCGGCGATTTTATCCAAAGCCGAAGCGCTTGGGCTTAAGCATGTGACTAATATGCAATTTAATTCCATGGTCTATTCGGGAGATAAGTTTCAGTTAGTCACAGTACGCGCCGTAGAGTCGGGTTACCCGCTTAAGGGGGATATTGAACTCACCAGCGGTAAAACAAAGGCGTTACCTCAAGCGGGCGAAATCTGGTTTGAGACTCGCTTAGGCGGACTTTTGGGTTATCCCAAATCCATCGAACTAGGTAACAGCGAATTTGTGCTCAGCAATGAGATCAGCCGCTTACCCGACGCAGGTTTTAATCCTTTTGCTTCATCGCCTGTGGTATTGATGCGGATGGAGGATGTCGCCAAAACAGGTGTTATTCAACCAGGCAGCCGCGTGACTTATCTGTATCAATTTGCTGGAGATGAAGCCTCGCTTACGGCCTTTGAACAAAGTGTTAAACCGCTTTTGAATAGCACCCAGCGTTGGGTCGATGTGCAATCCGGTGACTCACCTATTGCGGGAGCCGTTAAGCGAGCGGAGCGCTTCTTACTGCTGGCAAGTTTGATGGGCATTGCATTGGCCTGCGCGGCGATAGGTATTGCCGCCCAGCGTTATTGTCAGCGTCATTACGATGTGGTGGCCATGCTGAAAACCTTTGGCGCCTCGGCAAAGCAAATTCGCCTGTTGTTTGGTACTCATTTATTGTTGGTAACGCTACTGGGAATTGGTCTAGGTCTTATTGGGGGGGGGTTACTCGATTTTGGGATCAGTTATCTATTGCCACCCGAAATTGCGGCCTATTCACCGCCACTCACACGACCATTATTACTCGGCATCAGCACAGGGCTCATCAGCGCCTTTATGTTTTCGGCTTATCCATTGATGCGTTTACTGGCTATTCCGCCACTGCGGGTGTTGCAGCGCCAGTTAGAAGGCTTACAGCTTGGTATGTGGCTGCATTTGCTACTGAGTCTAGGGGCTATGGCGCTATTGGGCTATTTGTATTCCCAAAGTTGGACTTTGACTCTGACTGTGGTCGCGGCTGTGCTATTGCTGGCTGCGCTATTAAGTCTGCTTGGATTTGTGATGATACGAGCAGGACACAGTGTTGGTATGAAGACTACCAATCCTTTACAATTAGCGCTGGCGGGGCTAAGGCGTCGTGCGCGGCAAAATGCGGTGCAATTGGTTGGCTTTAGCGCTGCACTGGTACTGTTATTGACGATTTTGGCGCTAAGACAAGATTTACTTAACGAATGGCAAAAACAGTTGCCCGAAAATGCGCCTAATTATTTCCTTGTCAATATTGCGCCTGATGATGCAAAGCCCTTGAATGATTTCATGACGACTAAGGGGATAGTGGCGACAGACATTTATCCGGTGATCCGTGGCCGATTAACTCAAATTAACGGTGAAGCGCTGATTTCGAATGAACAGTCCGAAGCGGGTGAAAAGGGAAGAGTGGGCATTTCGCGCGAGTTAAACCTAACGTGGCGCAATACACTGCCTGCTAACAACGAACTGTTAGAGGGGCATTTTAATCAAGCCGCCGATGAAGTGTCGGTGGAGTCCGGCGTGGCGGAGCGTCTAGGTATTGGTCTTGGCGATAAGCTGACTTACGTGATTGATAATCAAGAGCTCACAGTTAAAGTTGCCAGTATTCGTGCCGTACACTGGGAAACGCTGCAACCGAACTTCTTTATGATTTTCACCCAAGAAGCGCTCGCACCTTTTGCTTATACTTCGATGGCGAGTTTCTATCTGAATGATCAGGCGACTAACGATAAGACTATGAATGCTGATGGTACGCCTAAGGATGCAGTGATCCTTGCGCTTATTCAGCAATTTCCGACCATATCTATCATAGATGTTGGCGCTATGGTGGGGCAGTTGCGGCAGATAATTGAGCAAGTGTCGCTGTCCTTGTCTTTAGTGCTGGCCTTAGTGTTATTAGCCAGTGCCTTAGTCTTGATTGCACAGACTGAGGCTGGCATGGCAACTCGGCAACGTGAATTAGCTGTGTTGCGTACCTTTGGTGCTTCAGGATGGTTATTGCGCAGTGCAACGGGTTTAGAGTTCGCCTTACTTGGCGGTATTGCGGGTGTGTTAGCCGTAATTGTGGCCGAATTTGCGTTATATCTACTTAAGACGCAAGTATTTGAACTTAATGTATACATGCACTGGCCTTGGTGGGGTATTGCCCCGGTTTCTGGAGCCTTAATCGTCGCCTTACTAGGGGTTTGGCGTTGTCGACAATTGCTCAGCCAATCTTGCTCTGAGCTATTAAAGGCTGGGAGCTAGGGCGGTTTGTGAACTCTGTTGATGGGCTAAAACATAAAGCTTATTAAAACAACAAGCTGAGCCAACAATAAAAGCACTGATGCCACATAAGCTCAGTGCTTTTTTGTTATGGGGTTGATTCTGCTGCACTTGAATTGAATATGCTTTTTACATCGGCTTACAAATTGATCTGTGCTTAAGCAGGTAGCAACAGAACTTAGTGCAACTCAATGGGTCTATCTAACTGAGAACAGCGACTAGCTTATATATGCCATAGAGGGAATATTATGTTCAAAGGAATAACAAAACTGCTTAAGGATAATCGCTCCTTTTTTCTGTTTATCAGTTTAATGCTAGTGTTCAGGAGCGCTGTGGCCGATTGGAATACTGTGCCATCGGGTTCTATGCTGCCGACTATCGTCGAGGGTGATCGCATTCTTGTTAATAAGATGGCTTATGATCTTAGGGTGCCATTTACGCATATCGCATTAGTTAAACTGGCAGATCCTGTTCGCGGCGATATCGTGGTATTTGACTCGAAAAAGGCCGATAAAAAACTGATTAAGCGGGTAATAGCTGTGCCAGGCGATACTGTGATGATGCAGGATAATCGCTTGTATTTAAACGGTGAACTGCTTAGCTACACATCCCAAGCATTGAGTGCTTATGCTCCCGCTGATGTGACAGAAATGCAGGAAAATTTACTCGGTATGGTCCACAGTATTCGCCTTAACCCTGTATCCTCAAGGCTTGCCAATTTTGGACCTGTCACAGTGCCGGATGCGCATTATTTAGCCCTGGGTGATAACCGTGATAACAGCGCAGACTCTCGGGTTATTGGCTTCGTGCCCCGTGATGAGATTGTTGGCCGTTCAAGTTCAGTCGTTTTCTCCCTTGATTATGATGATTATTACCTGCCTCGGCCTGAACGCTTAATGCGTGAATTCTAGTCTTAACTATTTTGAACCATGAAATAGGGCGCCAAAGTCGGCGCCCTATTTTTTAAGTGATTGAGTTATAAACAACTACTTCATAAAGCTCAGATAGCCCTGTAAGACAATTAAGTTGACTATGTCGATAAAGAAGGCTCCGACGATAGGCACTACCATAAAGGCTTGGGGTGATGGCCCTGTGCGTGATACTAGCGCGCCCATATTCATTACTGCTGTTGGGGTTGCACCCATACCAAAGCCGCAGTGGCCGCCGGTGATCACCGCAGCATCGTAATTACTGCCCATGACTTTGAACGTCACGAAATAGGCAAAAATGGCCAACACTGCGGTTTGTACCAGTAAAATTACCAGTAGCGGGATCGCTAAATCAAAAATTTCCCATAACTTTAAAGTCATTAAGGCCATTGAGAGGAAGAGTGACAGCGCGACAGTCCCTATCACATCGATACTTTCGGTATGGGGTTTGTAACCGCGGGTGAGTTCTGTGAGATTAGCGATGAGCACGCCAAGAAAAAGAGCATATACAAAGTCGGGCATTTTTAGCCATGCAATACCCGATTGGCTGATCCACAGCGTGAGCCATTTTGATCCTGCAACACACAACAACAGTACAAACAGAGTTTCTAATATGGTTTTGGCGGTGACTTGGTCTTCTTCTAAGTGATCATAAGTGACTAAATGCGGATGTTCACTGTGATGCTTGCGGCCAACTCCATAGCGAGAAACGAGATTATGTTTACCGATTAATCGCTGCGCGACGGGGCCACCAATGATCCCACCCATGATCAAACCAAAAGTTGCCGCGGCCATAGCAAACTCTAAGGTGTTGATACCGTAGCGCTCTGCAAAGGTTTGTGACCAAGCAACGCCGGTACCATGGCCGCCCGACAGGGTAATTGATCCTGCGATAAGTCCCATGATGGGATCGAGCCCCAATAGGCTGGCTAAACTGACGCCAACGGCATTTTGAATCACAATATACATTGAGGCTACACCTAAAAAGATGAAGACTTTTTTACCACCGCTGAGCAATAGCTTGTAGTTTGCCGAGAGGCCAATGGTGCTAAAAAACATCAGCATTAAGGTATTTTGCAGTGATAGGTTGAAGTCGAGACTGATATTTTGAAAGTGAAGAAATGTGACTCCCGCGGCGACAACAAGGCCACCCACTATGGGTTCGGGGATATTATATTGCCTGAAGACACGTACATGGCGATTGATAGAGTGGCCGATAAACAGCACGAAAATGGCAATTAAAAATGATTCTAGCTCGCCAATCATATAGGTCGTGTGCATGAAAATTCCTTACAAACTGTCTTAGTGCGGGCGTTTCATTGGGCACAATGTCCAATGAGAAGTAACCCATCTTGTTATTAAGTACCTGCTAATGCTGGATGTTAAGCGCTTGATGTCGAGGACAGATCAGTGTCAATCCGATAAAAAATTTAAAGGATGAGTAGGCGCGAGTGTGTATCGTTTTATGGTCTACAGACCAAGAACAGCAGATTAAATAGCCTGTTCCTGAGCATAAATAACTGTCTATTTATGAGGTGTTGCTGAGTCTATCTGTGGTCAAGGCTGAGGCGGTTAATGCGTGCCTCCTATGACCGAATGGAGGCGAGTTTAGCAGAAAATGGACGGATTGTCGCTAAATCATAATATAAATCATGATGTTACATTCTTGTTTTTCTAGTGTTGCTAAAATAATGGCAAGATTGACGTTACAATATACCTGGTTGTTGAGCGGATTTGAGTACTAAGATGCCACCTGCATTAGCCACTGATTTTATCAGCATATTAAAGCTGAGTTTAGGCGCTAGCGTGCTAGCCTATTTGGCTAACACGTTTGTTAAGGCGTTATCGAGATCACTGAATTGAAACTGAAAACCCGCTTCGAGGGCACGTTTGGGGTAAACAAATTGCCCTTCCGTCAGCAGCTCCGACATTTCGCCCATCGCTAAGCGTAATGCAAGCGGTGGGGTCGTGATTAACGCTGGGCGATTAAGTGCTTTTCCGAGCGCTTTGGTAAACACAGCGTTACTCACTGGATTGGGTGCTGTGGCATTAAATATGCCTTTACAGTGTTGTTGAGTGAGTAAAAAATCAATAAGGGAAATGAGATCCTGCACATGGATCCAGCTCATACCTTGGCGTCCATGGCCAATTGGGCCACCGAGTCCGAGTTTAAATGGCGGTAACATTTTCTCTAAGGCACCACCTTTACCTAGCACGATACCAATACGGATAATGCAGACTCGTGTGTGCTCTGAGGTTGCATTTAGCGCTTCTTGCTCCCATTTTCGACAGATGTCATGGCTAAACTCAACATGGGCACCACTAGACTCATCGAGTAATTTATCATCGTGCCGCCCGTAATAACCGACTGCCGAACCACTCACCATGATCTGAGGAGGAGTGCTACTCTGTTGTATTAGCTGAGTTAATCTTGCCGTAATATCCCAGCGACTATCACAAATGCGTTGCTTCTGATTTTTACTCCAACGTTTAGCGACTATGGGTTCACCCGCAAGATTTACGATGGCATCAATGTGATTTAAGTTGCTTAGCACATCGAGACTCTCGAGGTAATGGTGCTGATTGCCGAGCACTTTTTGTGTTTGTTGCACTGAGCGAGTTAATAACGTCAGTTGATGATATGGCGCCAGTCGTTCGACTAATTGGCGACCAATAAAGCCGCTTGCGCCGGTGATCAGTATATTCATGGAACCTCTCTTAATTGGTTAAGCTCTGCGGATATATACCAAAATGCGGTGTGCAACGATCACTTAGTCGGAGTATTTTTAGCCAGATTATTTTTGATAACATAACTCCATCGAGACTGAATCGGCAAAGCGTAGTGCATGGGGTTTGTCTATTTCGACACTGGCAAATTCAACCCAAGGATGCTCACTGGCGATGGCCAGCGTTTGGCTGGTGAGATTTTCGAGTAATGAGAAACGGTTATTCTCAATCAGTTCAATGATCTTTTTGGTGATTGTGCGGTAATTGAGCGCATCCTCGACATTGTCACTGTTGCGGGCACGTTCGGCACAATAATGGATCACGACATTAATGATCACGTCTTGGCGATTTTGGATTTCATCGTCTTTAATGCCAATAAAAGTACGAAGTCTTAAGTTTTTAATGCGTATAATCGCGGTTTCTGGTTTCATAATGACAAATGGCTATCTTAAGCTAAAGTTTCTGAGGTTAAGTGGTTTCAAGGGTTAGCCTAACAATTTTATCTAAGATCAAGAAGGATTTTTAATAAATGACTCGACCTAATGCGCCCTCTGCTGCTTATCGTGGCTTTGCGGTTATGGCCTTTGTAGTGATTATTTTGGCAGGGATTAAGGCGGCGAGCCCGATTGTGGTGCCGTTTGTGCTGTCCAGTTTTCTTGCGGTGATTTGTAATCCTGCAATCGGTTTGATGACAAAGTTCCGTGTGCCTAAATGGCTGGCAGTGATCCTCTTGATGGGTTTTATTGTTTTGATGGGCCTATGGTTAGCCTCAGTCGTCGGCAGTTCTGTCAATGAGTTTTCTAAACAATTGCCCCAATATCGCGATCAGCTGGTGGAGCAGTTTTCGTGGATTATCCATAAATTACAGGCATTAAATATTCAGATTTCGAAGGATCAGGTATTAGCCTATTTTGACCCAGGTATGGCCTTGTCTATGACCACGAATATGCTATCGGGTGTCGGCAATGTGATGGCGAATTTATTTCTGATCATCCTCACTATCGTCTTTATGCTGTTTGAAGCTCAGTCGCTGCCAAAGAAATTGCACCTGGCATTGGACGATCCCGATATGCGCTTAAAGCAGATTGACCGCTTTTTACAATCTGTGAATCAGTACATGGTGATCAAGACCTTAGTGAGTTTGGCTACTGGGATCATCGTCGGTGTGGGATTGACCTTCATCGGCGTGGATTACGCCATGTTATGGGCGGTGATTGCTTTCCTGTTTAATTACATTCCCAATATTGGTTCTATCATTGCCGCGATTCCAGCGGTGTTGTTGGCCTTTATTCAGCTTGGCCCTGCGGCGGCGGGGGGAACTGCACTTTTGTACGTGGGTGCCAACATGGTGATGGGCAATATCATTGAGCCTAAATTTATGGGGCGCGGTCTGGGGTTATCGACCTTAGTGGTGTTTTTATCATTAATTTTCTGGGGCTGGTTATTAGGTTCTGTGGGCATGTTGCTGTCAGTGCCATTGACTATGGTGGTTAAAATTGCCCTCGAATCGAGTAAGAGTGGTAATTGGTTAGCCATTTTATTATCGGACGATATCGAAGATAAGTTCGTGGCCAGTAACGCGGAAAATTCAATTCCCGATGGCGATGAAGCCAATACAAGTGCAACTGAGAGTAAGTAATAGAAGATGCAAAGTTTTATACAAGCGCTAGCGACAATTGAGTTAGGTGATGATGCGGTGCGGTTATTCCACGGTCGCGGTGGGCATTACGTGGGTTGTGAGCACCTATGTTTAGATTGGTTTGCACCAGTGCTATTGCTGACCAGCTTTACTCCCTTGGAGGATACGGATTTAACCCTTTGCCAACAGGCGATTGCAGCGCGCTGGCAAGCTATTAGGCCAGATAGCCAATTGAATTTAGTCTACCAATACCGTAGTGCGGGGGAGACGTTTACCCAATTATTGCAAGGTGAAGTGCCTGAGCCGCATATCGTTAGCGAAAATGGTGCACGGTTTCAGGTGCACCTAATGCGCGGACAAAACCACGGACTCTTCCTCGATATGGCCAATGGCCGCGAGTGGGTTAGAGCAAACGCCCGTTATAAAAAGGTGCTTAATTTGTTCGCTTATACCTGTGGTTTCTCGGTCGCGGCATTACAAGGGGGCGCCGATGAAGTCGTGAATATGGACATGAGCAAAGGCGCATTAGGCATAGGCAAACAGAATCATTTGCTGAATGGCTTTAGCGCGGGGGCCCGTTTTTTAGGCCATGATATTTTTAAATCTTGGGGCAAACTGAAAAAGCTCGGTCCCTACGACATTGTTGTTGCCGATCCACCGAGCAATCAGAAGGGCAGTTTTGTAGCGACTAAGGATTATGTGCGTTTAATTAGGCGTTTACCTGAGTTGCTTGCCGAGAATGGCGAAGTATTACTGTGTCTAAATGCACCTGAACTCGATACCGCTTTCCTGCGTCAACAGGTAGCGGAAGCAGCACCTGCACTCGAATACATAGAGCGCTTAGCCAATCCGCTAGCCTTTATGGATGTGTCGGAAGAGAAGTCACTTAAGGTGCTTCGCTACCGCTTATCGACTCAAGCCTAGGCCTGATTTAGCTTAACTGGCCAGTATTAACTGGCTTTTTTGTCGGCTTAGGTTGAGTGTTTAGCTTTCTACACTGTCGCTTATTACACTGTCACTAATTACTCAGTAGCTTAATCGCTTAGATAGCTGCGATTGCCCATAGGTTTTAATCACTTTACTGACTTGATGTTGGTCTAAGTGTTTGAGGGTGGAAATTTCACCATAAAGCCTGCCCTGAACATCTAATGGCATTCCCTAGATTCATTTTATGTAAGCGATTTCTGTTAATCGCTTTTGTATAAAGCGAATGATGAAATGGCGTCAGCATGGCCTCAATATCCTCGTAGAAAGTGAAAGTCTTTCATGTGGAAGTACTGATTGTGAGCTATTTAAATGATAACCAGCCTTAAATGCTATGTTTGGCGGTACAAAACTGAAAGTTTTCTGTAATTATGGCTTTTGCTTTGTTATACTCCCGCCCACGGAATGTATCCCTTTCCTCATAGGCAAAATGTCAGCATAGAATGGCAAGCCTCTGCGACCTTACCCAATCAAGCAGGAGTTGTTATGGAAGTTCATGAATACGAAAATGCTTATTATCAAGTGAAAGACGATGTACTAACGTCTTTACCTGCTGAAAGCGAAGAAGAAGTGATCCAGGCTTAATCGATAACGATTAAACTGACGGTACTTATGAGTCGGAAATAACAGAACAAGCACAAAAAAATAGCAACCTTAGGGTTGCTATTTTTTTGGCTGAAAGTAAGCAGAATGATTGTATGACAAGGTATGCGCGGTGAAAGCAGGCAAGAAAGGGGGTTAACCGTTAACTTTGCGCTTTTCAGGCAGAAGTTCGACGATAATCCATTGGCTCCCAATTTTGTGTAGGCGTATGGTCCTGTCATCAATCCATGGTTGACCACCTTTAAGACCTTTCATTTTGACCACAACAATGACGTCTTTGGTAAATTTGCGGAAGAAGTCGATATCGATATCATCAATTTCCATTTCAACATTGGTCATAGATAGGCCGAGCATATTACGCTGTACGGCTGCGACAATGTGGTAATGGGTGAGCACTTGTTTAATGGGATCGTCGACGTATTGCTTGGCTTGTTCAACATTACGATCAACATAAATCGCTTTAAAAAAGCCTAAGCTCACTTCTTCCGGTGATAACTGGCGTTGCTCTTGCGTTGAGGGATCGCCACAACCGAAGAGGAACAGGAGGGAGAAAAAAAATAGAGTTCGCATAAGTTTTAGTTATTGGAATTTGTTCCGAGTATCGCGATTTTAGCTGTAATGTACAAGTCTTGTCGTGATTTGCTGTCTATTGTGAAAAGCATTGACTCAAACCTCATGTGTGTGGCATATAGTTAGGAGTCATATAAAAAGGTTATCCACAGAAACTGTGGAAAACTATGTTGAAGACTTCAGTGATACTTTGTAAGTCACTGATATTGTCTTGCTTTATTTGCTGGTTAAAAAGTGACGCTTTTCTGCTTTCCATTATGTTCCACTTCTACTTGTGGATATTTTTCGCAATTTGCCGAGCTTATTCACACTGCATAATTCGATATTTCTCGTTTTTTCTTCATCTTTTGTAATTTCGACTTATCCATTAAGCGATTCTTGCGATCAACGGTATGGTTTACGCTAAATTTGAGCATAAAAAAGCACCGGTAATAACCAGTGCTTTTTTGTGCGTAACGCTATGCAGATTTAATGCTGTTAGCCTTTAGCTGCGTCGTTTTGTGCGGCTTGAATTGCCGTTAGTGCGATAGTGTAGACGATGTCATCGACTAACGCGCCGCGAGACAAGTCGTTCACAGGTTTGCGCATACCTTGCAGCATAGGACCAATACTGATCAGATCGGCGCTTCGCTGTACGGCCTTGTAAGTCGTGTTGCCTGTATTAAGGTCTGGGAACACGAAAACGGTAGCTTGACCAGCGACAGGGCTATTAGGTGCCTTAGAGCGTGCAACGTTTGGCATAACCGCCGCATCGTATTGCAATGGACCATCAATAATCAGATCTGGGCGTTTTTCTTTGGCAATACGGGTTGCTTCACGCACTTTATCCACATCAGAACCTGTACCTGAGTTGCCAGTTGAGTAGCTGATCATTGCCACTCTTGGCTCGATACCGAAGGCTTTTGCTGATTCTGCCGATTGGATGGCGATATCTGCTAACTGCTCAGCATTGGGATCTGGGTTAATCGCACAGTCACCGTAAACAAGCACTTGATCTGGCATCAGCATAAAGAAGATGGATGAAACTAAGCTTGAGCCCGGTGCCGTTTTGATCAATTGCAGTGGTGGGCGAATGGTATTGGCTGTGGTGTTAACCGCACCAGAAACGATACCGTCGACTTCGTTTTGCGCCAACATCATAGTGCCGAGCACCATGTTGTCTTCTAACTGTTCACGGGCAACGACTTCAGTTAAGCCTTTGCTGCGACGCAGTTCCAACATAGGTTCTACGTAACGGTCGCGCACCTCTTCTGGATCGATAATGATCACGCCTTCGCCAAGCACCACATCTTGCTGTGCGGCGATACGCAGGATTTCATCTTTTTTGCCTAAAAGTACACAGCGAGCAATACCGCGTTCGGCACAAATGGCCGCCGCTTTAATGGTACGCGGCTCATCACCTTCTGGCAGCACCACAGTCTTGTGGGCGGCACGCGCCAATTCCGTGAGTTTGTAACGGAAAGCCGGTGGTGACAGGCGATGCTCACGGGGTGAGTTTTTAGTCACGCTTTCAATCCACGTTTGGTCGATGTGGCTGGCCACATAATCCTGCACCAGATCGATACGGACAGCGTCATCGACGGGTACTTCATGGTCGAAACGTTGAATGTTGAGCGAGGTTTGCCAAGTGTTACTGTCGATCAAGAACACAGGTAAACCGGTTTCAAAGGCCTGCTCACACAGCTTAAGAATTTCTGGCTCCGGCTCGTAGCTACCTGTTAATAACAGGGCACCAATTTTCACGCCGTTCATGGCCGCAAGACAGGCTGATACGATCACATCTGAGCGGTCGCCTGAGGTTACAAGCAAGGAGTCAGTCTTAATATGAGTGACCATGTTCGGGATACTGCGGGCACAAAACGTTACTTTACGCAGACGGCGGGTATGCATTTCGCCAGCATTCAGAATGCGTGCACTTAAATGTTTCGCTAAATCCGATGCACGAGGTGCAACAAGATCAAGATTGTAGGGCACGCTGCCTAAAATGCGCAGTGGGCTCTTACCCGGCAGTTGGAACATGCTGGCCGCATCTGAGCGTTGAACACCTTGGTGATCAAAGACTTCAGATAGATCAGGGCGCGCGCGACCTTCGTCGTCAACGGGGGCACCAATCTTGTTGATCACAGCACCAATCAGGCGTTTATTCTTTTTTCCGCCCCAAGAGTTATAGGCGATTTCGAGGCGATTCATTAGCCCTGTGGCCGTATCACTGCCTGGTGTGGCAATAAAAATCACGTCGGCATCCATAGCTTTAGCGATGGCATAGTTCACATCATCGGCGAAGGGATGATTACGCGTTGGTACTAGACCTTCGACAATTAAGGTCTCTGTGTTGCTAGCGCAATCGGCCGCACGGGCAATGATTTGCTCCATTAAGACGTCGATTTGGTCGGCGCGGATTAAGGCTTCGGCATGGGCCATGTCGAAGGGCTCTAAGGGATTTACTGTTGGCGATTTGCTCAGAATAGTGGTCGAGCGTTCTGGGCCATTATCGTTTGGACGAAGCTGAGAAATAGGCTTAAAGAACTGAACCTTAACCCCGTGGCGCTCCAGTGCGCGCACCATCCCAAGGCTTAAGGAGGTCAGGCCGACTCCGGTACCTATGGGGATTAACATAATATTACGAGACATAAAAACCTCTAGTTTCGATGGTTTTTGGCAGAAGAGTTTCTGCAAATTTGCTTGTGAGTACGGCTACGTAAGGTATAAAGCCGTTTGGGTGAGCAAACGGCTTAGGTCTTTTTATTTGTTGATAAGTTTAATGGAATCTTCGGCGATAACCCATTCTTCGTTCGTTGGGATCACCATGGCAATCGTGCCTTTATCTTGGGTGATGATACCTTTCTTACCGAAACGCGCCGCTTTGTTGCGCTCACTATCGACATGGAAATTGAATATTTCCAGCATGTTGAGCACTTTTTCACGGATTAAATCTGAGTTTTCACCAATACCACCGGTGAAGACGACTGCATCTAAACGGCCCAGTGGCACAGTGTAAGAGGCGATGTACTTGGCTAAGCGGTAGCAGAAGATTTCTAAGGCTAAGGTCGCGCCTTTATGACCGTCTGCGTAACCTTCTTCGATGCCGCGGCAATCGTTAGTCAGCTCGGAAATGCCCAGCAGACCACTTTGCTTGTTCATCAGGTTATTCACTTCTTCTAAGGTGTAACCCAGTTGATGAACTAAGTGGTAGATGATTGAAGGGTCAATATCGCCACAACGAGTGCCCATGACCAAACCTTCTAATGGGGTTAAGCCCATAGAAGTGTCGACACTTTTGCCGCCTTTGATGGCGGTGACTGATGCACCGTTGCCTAAGTGAGCACAGATTACATTCGTTTCTTCAATTGGCTTGTTGAGCATTTTTGCCGCTTCACGGCTAACGAATAAATGACTCGTGCCATGCATGCCATAACGACGGATACCGTGTTCACGGTATAACTTGTAAGGCAGGGCGTAGACATAAGCTCTGTCTGGCATGCTTTGGTGGAAAGCGGTATCAAATACAGCAACCTGTGGCAATTTAGGGAAAGAGGCCATTGCCGCGCGGATGCCGATAAGGTGAGCAGGATTGTGCAGTGGGGCTAATGAAGCACAGTCTTCGATACCTTTGATCACGCTCTCATCGATGATCACTGAGCGAGTGAATTTCTCACCACCGTGAACGATACGATGGCCAACGGCTTGAATTTTTGCTGCTAATTCAGGTTGTTCCGCAAGAATTTTATTAACAATGTATTCAACTGCTTCACGGTGAGCCGTAAATGCACCTAAGGCTGCTTCATGTTTTTCGCCGTTGATTTTCCATTTAATGCGAGAGTCTTCTAAACCAAAACATTCGGCTAAGCCAGAAATTTGGTCGTCACCTGTTTGCGCGTCAATGACGGCAAATTTGAGAGAAGAGCTACCGCAATTGAGAACTAAAACCAGTTTATTTGACATGTGTAAACCCTTTGCCATTGTGTTTAATATAACGATTCAAAATAATGAGGAACTGCGGTGTTTTTACCATATCAGTCTTGGGGCGATTCGCCAGATTGTGCTATGGTAAGAGCAGTATTCCATTGTAGTTGGTGTCTAAGATTGAGCATTAAGATCCTCAAAACCTTAGGTGATGGTCATCAGTATATGAAGACTTGGCCTATGGTTAGACAACTGGGTTTTTATTTTCCTGAGTATCGGGTCGTCCGAGCAACTCAGCTCGCCATACTGGTGATGCCAGTGCTGGCGATTTTTGTGAGCATGAGCCAGCTGTATATTCACGGTTGGGCATTTCTGCCCCAAGCTGTCACTCTCGGTTTATTTTTCATCAGCTTACCGTTACAGGGGCTGCTGTGGTTAGGCTGGCGAGCTCGCCATCCATTACCGTTAACGCTGTTCGACTGGATTAACCAGTTGAGTGCGAAGTTGTCATCCATGGGCATCAATTGCCACACGTTAGGCGCTAAAGCCTGTTACCTCGATATGGCACTGATTTTAAAAATAGCCTTTGAGCGTTTAGATGCCAGTTATTGGGAAGAACTTTAGGCCGTTGCCGCGGTTATCCGTTTTGGCTTTTCTATTACTGTGGATTAATAAATCGCGTTAATCCCTTGTTGGACAAATACCGCTTTGATCTTTTCCATGGTTTCTCGACTCGGGGGAGATATCCCATCGAGTTGATAGCTTTCGCCCATGGCTTCCCACTTATGTTTACCTAATTCGTGATAGGGTAGTAACTCTACCTTTTCAATGTTTTTCATGGGCTTGATAAACTCGGCCAGTTGTAATGCCGATGCTTCATCGTCGGTAAACCCGCCCACTACGACATAACGTATCCACGTCGCTTGATTACGCTCTGCTAAATACTGCGCAAATTGCAGTGTTCTATGGTTGCTGACTTTGGTTAACTCAATATGTTTTTCATCGTCCATGTGCTTGATGTCGAGCAGAACCAAGTCAGTATGGTCGAGCAACTCATCAATCACTGGCGTGTATTTACGTACAAAACCATTGGTATCTAAACAGGTATGAATACCTTCTTGCTGACAAGCCGTGAATAATTCGGCGACAAATTCGGCCTGTAAAATGGCTTCACCACCACTGGCCGTAACACCACCATTGCTGGCATCGAGAAAAGGCCGATAGCTTAAGATTTGACTCATTAACTCATCGACCAGAACTTCTTTTCCGCCATCAAGATCCCAAGTGTCACGGTTGTGGCAATATTGGCAGCGCATTAAACAGCCCTGCATAAAGGTGATAAACCGTATGCCGGGACCATCTACTGTGCCAAAGGATTCCACCGAGTGGATCCGACCGATAACTGCCATTGTGACTCCTGTTAAAATAAGTGAGGCTGTAGCACAGTGTACTACAGCCTTGACTAATTTAGCTTACAGACCTTTTGTGAACGTACGCGTGATCACATCTTGTTGCTGTTCTGGTGTCAGTGAGTTAAAGCGCACTGCATAGCCAGAAACTCGGATGGTCAGCTGTGGATACTTGTCTGGATGCTTAACGGCATCTTCGAGCATCTCGCGGTTCATCACGTTGACGTTCAAGTGTTGGCCACCTTCTTTTTTGTCATTGTGGTCGAAGTATCCGTCCATCAATGCCGCTAAGTTGGTACGGCGAGCATCATCATCTTTACCCAGCGCATTTGGCACGATTGAGAAGGTATAAGAAATACCGTCTTGAGCGTGGGCAAATGGGAGTTTTGCCACTGAGGTTAAAGAAGCGATTGCGCCTTTTTCATCACGGCCATGCATAGGGTTTGCACCCGGTGCAAATGGCGCACCTGAACGACGACCATCTGGTGTGTTACCGGTTTTCTTACCATAAACCACGTTTGAGGTGATGGTCAGAATTGACTGCGTTGGGATCGCATTGCGATACATTTTACGGTCACGAATTTTCGCCATAAAACGTTCAACTAAGTCACAGGCGATATCATCTACACGTGGGTCGTTGTTACCAAATTTTGGATAGTCACCGCTGATATCGAAATCAACTGCTATGCCGTTTTCATCACGCACTGGTTTTACGGTGGCGTATTTGATGGCAGACAGTGAGTCGGCTGCGATAGATAAACCCGCAATACCACAAGCCATAGTGCGACGTACGTCTCTGTCGTGCAGCGCCATAAGCGCGGCTTCGTAAGAGTACTTATCGTGCATGTAGTGGATTGAGTTCAGTGCAGTGACATATTGAGTCGCTAACCAATCCATTAAACCGTCTAAGCGATTCATCACATCATCAAAGTTGAGCACTTCGTCTGTGATCATGTCTGCTTTAGGGGCAATTTGGATTTTCAGTTTTTCGTCTACGCCGCCGTTAATCGCATACAGCATGGTTTTCGCTAAGTTAGCGCGAGCACCGAAGAACTGCATGTGTTTACCCACAACCATAGGGCTCACACAACAGGCGATTGCATAGTCGTCTGATTGGAAATCAGGACGCATTAAGTCATCGTTTTCGTATTGGATTGAGCTAGTGTCGATAGACACTTTGGCGCAATATTTTTTGAAACCGATTGGCAGTTTATCTGACCATAATACCGTGATGTTTGGCTCTGGACTTGGACCCATAGTGTAAAGGGTGTTCAAGAAACGGAAGCTTGATTTTGTCACTAACGTACGGCCATCTAAGCCCATACCGCCGATTGACTCCGTCGCCCAAATTGGGTCGCCTGAGAACAATTCGTCGTATTCAGGGGTACGTAGGAAACGCACCATACGCAATTTCATCACGAAATGGTCAACCATTTCCTGAGCTTGTTGCTCAGTTAAGGTGCCATTTTTCAGATCACGTTCAATATAGATGTCGAGGAATGAAGAGGTACGACCTAATGACATGGCAGCGCCGTTTTGGCTCTTCACTGCAGCTAAATAGCCGAAGTAAGTCCATTGGATCGCTTCTTGTGCATTGGTCGCAGGACGAGAAATATCGAAGCCATACTTGGCAGCCATTTTCTTCATTTGGCCTAATGCACGGTGTTGCTCGGCAATTTCTTCACGTAGTTGGATAACGTTAGATAACTCTTCACCCGCTTCGAACTGCGCTTGCAGTGAGCTAAATTGGGCAAACTTATCTTTCATCAGGTAATCGATACCGTAAAGTGCCACACGGCGATAGTCACCAATGATACGGCCACGGCCATAAGCATCGGGTAAGCCCGTTAAAATACCTGATTTACGACAGGCCATAATTTCGGGGGTGTAAACATCGAACACACCTTGGTTATGGGTTTTGCGCAGTTCTGAATAAACGTATTTAACATCTTCATCCAGTACACGATCGTAGGCGGCGCATGAGCTTTCCACCATACGAATACCACCGTTAGGCAACATAGCGCGTTTTAGCGGCGCGTCTGTTTGTAAGCCAACGATAGTTTCTAATTCTTTGTTGATATAGCCAGCGTCGTGGGAAGTGATGGTTGAAACCATCTTAGTGTCGAAATCAACAGGCGCGTGGGTACGGTTTTCCTGTTTGATGCCTTCCATGACTTTATCCCACAATTTTGTGGTCGCTTCGGTGGCACCGGCGAGGAAGGACTCGTCGCCTTCAAAAGGCGCGTAGTTTTGTTGGATAAAGTCACGTACATTGACTTCAGATTTCCAATCGCCAGGAGTAAAGCTTTCCCATGCGTTGGCAAACAGTTCAGTTTTGTCGGTCATCGTACTAATACCTTCTGGTTGAGATAAAAGGTTATTGGCGATCAGCGTTAAGCAATGCTGAGTATAAGCCAATAGCTAATTCCTGAAATAAAGCTCCCTTCATGATGACGCCCTATGATGGGAACTGGATTTTGAAGCGCTCGTCACTCCAAAAGTCTGTCTATTGATACCCGATAAGATGACAAATATTCGCTTACTTTGATTATCGGCTACTGATAAATCTTTATAATTGGTAAGACCAATTGTCCATAGGCATATTAACATAGGTCTGTCGCTATCGCATCTTAAACGGCTTGGTTTATGCTCTGTTAATCCCAAATTTGCTAGCTAGGTAGCATTTTTTTACCACAATAGGGAATACGGCACGCTTTTTAAGTTGGTGTGACATCTGAACCCCATTATCTCTTAAATCAGCCTGCCTATATTGTTCCCATTTACTGTCCACCTTTAGCGAGGATAAATCTATCCTCGTATAGGCTGATTTTGATTGGTGGGAGTCACGGCTCGATAATGGGAGCTGTCACAGTAGGCGCAGTGGTTATGATATTAAAAATAAGTTTGATGTTAGCTATTTGTATTAATTTATTTTTATTTGCTAACTTAGTGTCGATTTAGGAGACGGCATGTCATAACGCCATCAAATAAAGCATGCAATGCTTAAATCATTCAGGAAGGGTTAAAGAGTGGCTAAATACAGTAGTTTGCTATGATGCAGGCAACTTGTTACTTGCTGTTGGACTAAACTGTAAATGCTAAAGTATCGGTTCAATTTAATGAATACCGAGAGACACGCGTCAAGCTCTTGGTCATTTAATGTGTCATTGCTGAGGTTAACTTGAATCTATAGCGCATTAATTTAAGCGTTAGTTCACTAAATATGAGATGGAAACGTGCAGGATTTGCATCGTATACCATCTTAATTAAGCCACATTCTCGCGATGAAAATTGTGTCACCATGGTAAGACCAATTAACCTTTTGTGTTTTTGGCTTCAAAGTTTTCACATTTTGGGTGTGAATAGCATCACGCTTTAGCAATATCTGCTTCACAGCATAAGCGCGTTGTATGATACAAAGCGAGACTTTAGTGAATCATCATTTAAGCAAATCATTATCTCGGTTTTGATTCGTATTATCTGCGCAATGGCGCTGCTGGAGATACCTATGCTACGCGTTCAAGTTTGTTTATCTGAAGTTGGAGTTATGCAATGAAAAGCCCAAATCCATCGTCATCAGTTCCAACTGTGACAAACAGCGCACATGAAGCGCCACAGGTTTCAGCTCATTTTAGTTGTTACAATCAGGCTGAAATTTACGGGACAAGCAAAGTGGTTAAAGCACCTTGGCAGTCCTTTGGCTTAGCCGTGTTTGCTGGCGCATTTATCGCTTTAGCCTTTGTTTTTTATTTAACCGTAACCACTGGCGCAGGCGATGCGTCTTGGGGTTTAGTTCGTTTCGTTGGCGGAATAGCCTTTAGTTTAGGTTTAATTTTAGTGGTTGTTTGCGGTGGAGAACTGTTCACCAGTTCTGTGCTCAGTACCGTTGCATGGGCACAAAAACAGGTCACTGGCGCTGAATTACTCAAATGTTGGTGCCGCGTGTATGCCGGCAATTTTGTCGGAGCCATGTTGATGGTTTGCTTGATCACTGCCGCAGGTATGTATGAGCTCGATGGTGGTAATTGGGGATTAAATGCACTTAAAGTGGCACAGCACAAACTGCACCATACTTGGGTCCAAGCTTTTAGTTTAGGCATTTTATGTAACATGTTGGTGTGTTTAGGTGTGTGGATGACCTTTGCTAGCCGTGATGTACTGACGAAATCATTACTGTTAATTTTACCTGTGGCTATGTTCGTTAGTAGTGGCTTTGAACACAGTATCGCTAACTTATTTATGGTGCCTATGGGCATGATGATCCAATCTATCGCCAGCCCAGAGTTCTTCGTGTCTTTAGGGGTTACTCAAGCACAATTTGCCGATTTAACCGTGGCAAACTTTATATTCAATAATTTAATACCTGTAACCTTAGGCAATATTGTCGGTGGCGGTGTGATTGTTGGTTTAGGTTATTGGTGGATAGAGCAGGGTAAAGTCACCTTGGCTGAATCACACAAAGCTCATCATGAACACTTTTCTGCACCACATTCACATACTGAAAAAACTCAGCATCAGAGTGAGATTAAGCTGACTAAACATTCTTAAAACGTCTTTAATTATCAGTCTGAAGTGAAAGTGCCCAGCAGGTAGCTGGGCACTTTTTTATGTCGGTTTACTATGATGTGTAAATAATGAAGTAAATAAAAACGGCATCCGAAGATGCCGTTTTTTGATTAGGTTCTAACTAATCAACACCATATTAGAATTTAACTTCGCCTTCGATAAACCATTCACGACCACGCGCATCATATGATGAGCGGTTATAGTGTGGCCAGGCTGTATCTGTTGGATCAAAGTTTGGTCCAGCATTAAATAAGTTCATTACACCGCCAGTCACTTTAATTGCGTCTGTGATGTTATAAGCCGATGTTAAGTTCCACTTCGTTTGTGATGCAATTTCGTTTGCACTTTCATCGAATGCCAAACCTTTATCTAATGCAGCTTTTTTAAACGATTTATATCCAACACCATGCATTCTTGCTGTGTGGTAAGCGCCTAAAGTTGTTTCAAAATCGTTTATATACCAACCTAAAATGATATTGGCTTTATATTGCGGTAAACCACCATCATCGATGTCATCATCAATTGCAGCTGTAGGATCTGTTTGTCCTTCAGAAAGAAGAATATAAGTACCATTAAAGTTTAGTTTTAACTCACCAAAGTCAGCGACATCCCATCCGTAACCAGTGGTTAAGTCAATACCACGAACTTTCTGATAAGCAAGGTTTTGTGCGACGGTATTAATGTGAGTAATAGTACCTAATGCGTCACGGGTGATCATGTTTGCATAAGTTTCATATTCACGAGCAGCTTTGCTTGCAGAGATGTCACTTACCATGTCATCCAGTTTCCACTCCCAAATATCGAGTGAAGCATTTAAGCTATCGCCACCATATACAGCACCTATGTTGGCTGTATAGCCTGTTTCAGCGCTAAGATCTTTGTTAGCACCAGTAGTGATATCAATATTGAGTTCATTACAGATTTTGTTCAGTGTTGGATCTGGATTTTTCTGAGATGGAGTTCCACCTAGAGCTTGGCACTGTTTAAAATCAATGATATTGCTATATGCTTTAGTTGCATCTCCATATACGCGATGCATATCTGGTGCGCGGAACACTTTACTGATAGAACCACGAACTAATAATTCATCAAGTGGACGATACTCTACGGTTAATTGAGGCGACAAATTTCCACCGAAATCATCATATCGGTCATAACGTAAGGCCGCATCAAGTGTTAAGTCCTCAAGAACTGGAAGCTTTAATTCCATATAGGTTGCCCAGTATGAACGCTCACCAGCACCTGATGAACCACCACGGCTTAGAATATTGCCTTTAACAGATTCTGAGTCAGATTCTGATGAGTAGTCTTGAGTGGTATATTCTGCCCCAAAAGCAAAGTCTGCTGAACCTGCTGGCAGTTCAAATGCTGGACCTGTGATATTTGCTTGAATATTTTTTTGAGTTGATTGAGCTTTTTCAAACGGAGTGTACGCTATACCGCTGACATCATTTGTGCTGATAGGCGCAAGCAGTGATTTACCGTCAGTACCTTGAGCTAGATAATTAAATAATCCACCCACAGTCGCAAAGCCACTATTGAATACATCCACATTAGTACGGCCGTAATTTACGGATGTATCCCAACTATAATCATCAGCGATCACGCCTTCCAAGCCCGCGGTGAAGAAATAGTTACGGGTACTTGTTTCTCCTGCGCGGTTGCCGAATTCGTGCAAACGACGAATATAGTTGTAGTCACCATTTTCGGCATTTTTAAAATCTCCACCAAGACCTGTATTCTTGTCGAATGTTTTTGTCAGTGAATCATCTAAATCAACACCTAAAGTTACTTTGTCTCCTGCAACATTGACTGTGTAGTTATCGATACCCATAGGTTCGATACGTGTTGTTGATTTTGCTTCTGCAAAATCAAGACGTCCTACAAAGTTCAAATTATCTGCAAGTTCATAGTTAAAGTTCGTTGAACTGATAAAACGAGTGCTTTCTGGTGATAGATCGCGCCACTTTGAGCGATCAAAGCCACATGCGCTACCTGTCCAAAGAAAACCGCTCGCTTCGCATTCACTCGCAGTGAGGACACGTTGGCCTTTTGGTGTCGTTCCACCAGCAGGTTTTTTACCTGTAATGCCAGCCCCATATGAGCTGTATTGTGAATATTTACTATAAGGTACTTTGTCTGTATCTAATCCAAAAACAGCTCTATCAGTTGCATTCAAACGCTCAGTATCAGTAAATTCGATGAAGGTTGAGACGTTACCACGTTCGGAAGATGAACCCAGAGATAGCGCAATTCGATCGCTTCCACCACCGCCTTCAGTAGTATCACCATGTCGATATTTTAATGCGACGCCATCAAAATCTCTTTTTAAGATAATGTTTACTACGCCACCAACAGCATCTGCACCATAAATTGCTGAACCACCAGATTGTAATATCTCAATACGAGCAACAGCTTCCATTGGTAAGTTTGCGGTATCAACAAAGTTGTCTGTACCACCTGCTGGTTTAGGATATTGGTTGAGACGTTTACCGTTAATCAATGTTAGCGTTCTGCTTGCACCCGCATTACGTAAACTGATTGATGACGCAGCTGGTGTAAAACCATGTACTGATTGAGTTGTCATTGCTCCTGTTGTTGAAGTCAGGCTCTGCAATGCATCTTGTACGTTAGTAAAACCTTGTTTTGCCATATCATCAGCACTTAGTACTGTAACTGGGGTTGCGGTTTCCATATCGGTACGCTTAATACGTGAACCTGTTACTTCAATACGTTCAACTTTGGCACCATCTTCAGCTGCATATACTATCGAAGTGGTTAACGCGGCAGTAGCTGCTCCGCTTATTAATGCAAAGCGAACGGCTTTGGCTAATGTAGAATTTGCACGCATTTTATTCTCCCTTAACACATGTTGTATGTTTATTTTTTATTTTTCTTAAATGGTTACTTATGTAAAGAATTAAGCTCTCATTTAATTGAGTTCAGGATATAACCACAAGAAAATAACAAGTGCAACATTGGTCATGCTGGAGTTTTGTTTAAAATTTGTTATTTACTCTCTTTTTAAAATGCAGATATAAGTAGGGTGTGTGTGTAATCGGTGGCAGATAAGGTTTTAATCTGAGGGTTTTGTTTTTTATTTGGCTTTTTGTTTTTATTATTGGTTCTTTGTGTTTTTTTATTGTTGCTAATTTTTTGTTTTATTGTGTTTTAATTTTGTTGTTTTCAATAATAGTTTGAAACTATTTTATGTGAAAAAGTAAGAATTAATAACGATATGGTTTGTCATTCCATATATTTTAGATTGGATGATTGAGGAGTGTTATCAATAAGGATTTTCATGCGGTTTAATTTTGTATGGTGATATTTTTACACCGCGTCAGTAAGCTAGAAGTAAAATTATGGAATGAAATGTTGTAAAGAATAAAAACTAATCAAATGCTATTTCTGATTATTTAATTTTGACTGTTTAAATACAAAAGCGAAGTGAATATCTATTCACTTCGCTTTCGGTTTATTGTTTAGTTTTTTGAGTGAACAATTCATTTGTATGGTTAATTATTTTTACAAAAAGCGGTTCTGTTTATTTGCTATTTAGAACTGATTTTTGCTCTACCACGTTAAATTGCAGTGGAAAGTAGTGTCCTAAATAACGTAGGGCGACATAGGCAACCACTAAGGTGGCGATTACCAGTTCGAATTCTGCTAAGTATTTTATCCATATCGCTAACTCACCCATGCTATTGAACTGCGTTAACCAAGCTGCGGTTTTAAAGAGGGCGGTTGCACCGATCACCATAGGGAAGGTAAAGGCTGCGTAGCCTGGGCTAAAGGGCAGTTTTAGTAGGTGAAAGAAGGCCAAGTAGATGATGCTGGTCATCAGAATGGCGATGCTCAGTAGTAAGGCGACTAAGGGAATTGATGCCTGCTCACAAACAGTCAGATAGCCCGCGAGTGATAAACTGGCGGGAGCTGCGAGAATGGCAATGGTTGGTTTAGCGGTATCAGGTATCGCCTGACAGAAAATGAGGCGATAGAGCATCAAAGGCAGCATGATTAAGTAGGCTAACATTCCAAAAACCAAAATGGCGTTTGCTAACCATTGGTAATCAGACACAGGGAAAGACACCGCCGCGACGATAATGCCAATGGGTGGTACAAACCAGCTTGGAACCATGTGCTCGAGTTTAAAATCAATGGCGCGATAGTAGATAAACGCGCTTAGGAAGATCACATGGATACCAATGGCGACTAGCCACAGAGTTAAGCCTGCATGGGGGAAATAATCGCCGAGTGATTTAGACACCACCATCAAGCCCATGGCGAAGGTGGGGATCACACTACCAATCACAGGGTGACTTAGCTCGTCCTTTAAAATGTTAGGATGAAGCATGAATTTACCCATGAGCAATAACAGTAACACAGAGGCTATGATGGCACCTGTGAGTTGTCCTGCGCCATTAAGTGAAGGTGTCATGTTCTCCCATGTCCAACCTAAGCTGGCAATTGCCAGTGCCAACCCAGCCATAGGGCTGGGAAGTTTAGCTGCGTGGGATGTCCAGCGTTTGCGTTTTGAAGTCATTTTGAATACCTCTCAATACTGACAATGCTTAACATCGCTTTTTTGGGGCGCTGTTTTGATGTATTTAGTGTACTGCGGGTATCAATGATAAATAAATTTGATTAATTTTATTCATTGCATAAGTTTTGTTTACTTTGATGTTGTTATTAAACTTAAGGTTTGAGTTTACAACGCAGTAGCGTGTGCCCTAGGCCAAGATTGTCTGTATCTTCATCCACATACAGTCCCGCTTGGTGAAGCAGGGCCAATAAATCCTTAGAGTGATACATGCGGCTATTGCCATTGGCCATGGCGCTGAAATAGAGGCTAGTGGCATTTACGCAATAGGCGGAGGCGGCCGATGGCTGTCTATCCCAAAAGGTTTCGACGATAAAGAGTTGGCTGCTTGATGTCATTGCCTTTGCCGTGCGTTGTAAAATGCTCAGGATTTGGCTTTTTGAGAAGCAATCCAAAAATTGACTCATCCAGTAAGTATCGGCGCCTTCGACAAAGGGTAGGGAGTCGTCCAGCAGATCGGTGGCAAAGGTATGCACGCGCGCTGCAAAACCTCGTGCGAGTGCATTTTGTGTGGCTACCTCTAGTTGCCCCGGGAAATCCATAATCGTGACTTCAACGTTTGCGTCATAATCACAGCAGCTCAGTGCCCATTTTCCCGTATTGCCGCCTATATCCACTAAATGGCTTGGCTTATGGGCAAACACTAATGGCAGAAGCTGTGGAAAGGCATGATCCGAATAGTAATGATCGAAGGCAAACCAGCTCTGTTTCGCTTTGGGTGGTAGATCTTTTAAGGCGGGGTAGATGGTATTCCAGTCACCGAACACCTTAAGTCCTGCGGCCTTGCCTTCGAGTAGCGCGGTATCAAGGTTAAAAAGGCCTTGATAGCAAACATCCTGCACAAAGTTAAGATTGATGGCGGCCATGTCGTCATGGAGTAAAAAGTGCCCCGTTTTGTCGAGGACATAGCCATTTTCATTTTGCCAAACTAAACCCATACTGAGTCCCATATCCAACAATACCCCCAAGGCATATTCACTCAGTGGGGTGGATTGCCTTAACTCGGCCGCAGTGATCCCATGATCGGCCGCGTTATCTATTTGGGCTAGCACATCGAATTTGAGTAGGCAGTGGGCGACTTGAAAGCTGATGGGGCCAAAGGCAATTTTTTGAGCTTCAAATTTCGCATTGAAGGCGCTGATGTTACTTGGTGTTCGGTAAAAAGACATAAAAAGGAATGAATTGGCGAGCCGGTCCGTTCTTTATAACCAAGTTAGCCGTGAAAGCCAGTTGAGATACAAAAAACTATGAGCTGTATCCAAACTTGAGCAGTAACTTGTTTATGCTCTGTAATCGAGATCTAAATAATGGAATGCCATAAATAAAAATACCCAGCCAAAGCTGGGTATTTTAAGGACGATAAAACGTCGTTTATTGAACGTTTTCTTCGTCGCCGAATTGGCCTTGGAACAAGACTGAAGATAGGTAACGCTCGGCAGCCGATGGCAAAATCACCACAATGGTTTTGCCTGCAAACTCTGGCAACTCAGCGATGCGGTTGGCGGCGACAACGGCGGCACCCGATGAAATACCCACTAAAATGCCTTCTTCTTGCATTAAGCGGCGGGCCATGTCGATGGCTTCATCGTTAGTTACAGCCTCAACACGGTCAATCAATTCTAAATCTAAGTTACCTGGGATAAAGCCTGCACCAATACCTTGGATTTTATGCGGCCCTGGTTGCACAGGTAAACCCGCTAAGGTTTGAGCTATAACAGGGGAATCTGCTGGCTCAACCGCAACTGAGGTGATGGTTTTACCGGCCACTTTTTTCAAGTAACGGCTTACGCCAGTAATTGTACCGCCAGTACCTACACCGGCAACAAACACATCAACTTCACCATCGGTATCATTCCAGATTTCTGGACCTGTGGTTTTTTCATGGATTTCTGGGTTAGCAGGGTTATTAAACTGCTGCAATAAAATGTATTTTTCAGGAGCCGATTGGCGAATTTCTTCCGCTTTATCAATCGCACCTTTCATGCCTTTCGCGCCTTCAGTCAGCACGAGAGTTGCGCCTAGGGCTTTGAGTAGTTTACGACGCTCTAAACTCATGGTATTTGGCATGGTAAGGGTCAGTTTATAGCCACGGGCCGCGGCAACATACGCTAATGCAATACCTGTGTTGCCTGATGTCGGCTCAATCAGCTCGTGATTTTTTGTTAATAGACCTTTCTTCTCGGCATCCCAAATCATATTGGCACCGATACGGCATTTAACACTGAAACTTGGGTTACGGGCTTCGACTTTGGCCAGCACTTTACCTTGGCTAACACGGTTTAAACGTACTAGCGGTGTATTACCAATAGTATATGAATTATCTTCGAAAATTTTGCTCATGGATTGCTTGCTCCTATGTTGGCACTACTGAATCATAATCTGCTGTGGCGCTTTTAGAAGTGATTGTTTGTTCTTCTTTATTCGATTTGGTTATTAAAGGGTGTGCTGTTATTCGCAAACCCTGATTGGCAGCCAGTTTAACTGTGTTAACCTCTTGCTAACATAAAAAAGATTGTGGCATTAACAGGGATAACTTCTTGATGTCTCAATCGTAAAACTAGCCTATCACTCGTATCGGACAAGCGCAAAGATGAAGCAGCAACAAATGGATCTGGGTAAAGATCCAAAAACGATGGTAACACCAAAGGCATTTACCATTGCAGCAGCCGTGTTATATACCCCATTGGCGACACCGTTGAAGCGGATGTTAGCCATACTGATTGATGGTTTGCTGATCACTGTGTTAGCTGAGCAGATGGATTGGATGTTTGTCTTGCTGGTGGTCAGTATTATCTGGATTGAAAAGCGCAGTCGTAAGTTTGGTCGTTTATTAAAGTGGGGACTTTATGCCCTGATGTTGGTTTTTATGTTGCTGACAACCGCCAATAATCTGTTTGATTTTAATGGATCAGACGTTAAAAGCAGTGAGGGAGTAGAGCAACAATTGGCATTAGGTGAACAAATCATTACGTCACTACCAGCATTGATGTCGTTGAGCCAGTGCAATAATTATGCTTGTGGTAAAACTCAAGTTCAATCCCTACATGAAGCGATAAAAAGCGCTTCAGGATCAAAGGGCATGACAGAAAATGATCAACGTGAAATAGTGCTAGCAACCATAGCCAACAGTAGTTTGCCTGCCATAGACAGTGAAAAGTTACAGGCGGAGGTGCTTAATGGCAGCCTATGGCCTGTTATTACACTTCCTGTTGAGTTGGCGACAACAGATTCTCCGCCTGAGCCACTTCAGCCTATTCAAGCTATTTCGCCGGATGTACAGCTGCAAAGTGCGGCTGATGCAGTGAATGTGAGCTCTTCGCAATATTCTCGCCTCAGAACCGTTGATGAAGCTACAACCCATAGTGTTGTCGCTTGGGTGAAAGGCTTTCTGAGTGATATGGGGTTGGGTTTTGGTTGGGCAGCGTTTTACTTTACCGTCTTTACTGCACGATTTGATGGTCAAACCTTAGGTAAGAAGATGTTGGGCATTAGGGTGATCCAGCTCGATGGTGCCAACATCAGTTTATGGGCCGCGTTTGGCCGTTATGGTGGCTATGCCGCAGGCTTTACTACTGGCTTACTTGGCTTTATGCAAATATTTTGGGATGCCAATCGGCAGGGGATCCAAGATAAAATATCTTCAACAGTCGTGATAGACTTAGTGCAAATGCATAAAAAGCAACGATTAGAGCAACAAGCGCAGGGGCAAAATGAGTTAGCACCTGTGCTTACGAGTGATGATGCATCCTCTGCTCACCTTACAACCAGTACCCGTTTGGAGCATTTATGAAACAGGTCGTCATTTCGGGGAGTGGCCTATTTACGCCGCCCCACAGTATTTCCAATGAAGCCTTAGTTGAGAGCTTCAATGCTTATGTGGATATTTTTAATCTTGAAAATGCAGGCTTAATTGAGCAAGGCCATGTTGCGGCTTTGTCCTATTCATCGAGCGAGTTTATTGAAAAAGCCTCAGGTATCAAGCACAGATATGTGATGGTGAAAGAGGGCATTCTGGATCCCGAAGTCATGATGCCGCTAATTCCTGAGCGCAGCAGTGACGAATTATCTATGCAGGCTGAGATTGGCCTTGAAGCTGCCTTGATGGCACTAAAGAATGCCAATCTCAAAGCTGAGCAAATTGACTTAGTGATTGTTGCCTGTGCTTATACTCAGCGTGCGTATCCTGCTATGGCGATTGAAATTCAACGTGCACTGGGTACGCGGGGTTATGGTTACGACATGCAGGTAGCGTGTTCATCGGCGACGTTTGCAATTGTCGCCGCGGCTAATGCCATTGCTACGGGTTCTGCCTCAAGAGTGTTAGTGATCAACCCTGAGATTTGCTCGGCACAGGTGAATTATCGCGACCGTGACAGCCATTTTATCTTCGGTGATGTGGCGACGGCTCTGGTACTGGAAGAACAAAGCTTAGCCCAGTCTGACCATGTGTTTAAGATCCTCTCAAGCCGCTGTTTTACCGATTACTCGAACAATATTCGCAGTAATTTCGGTTTCTTGAATCGCTGCGATCCGAGTGCGGCCCATCAAGCCGATAAGTTATTCCACCAACAAGGGCGCAAGGTATTTAAAGAGCTGTTGCCGATGATTTACCAACATTTGGATGAACATCTGGCCGAACAAGCGTTAACGCCACAGTCCTTCAAACGTTTGTGGTTACATCAAGCGAACATCAACATGAATCAGTTTGTGGTGAGAAAGTTGCTTGGGGATGATGTGTCAGCGGAACAAGCGCCCGTGGTACTAGATGAATACGCCAATACGGCTTCCGCGGGTTCTGTGATTGCATTTCATAAGTTTTCCGGTGACTTTAAGACTGGCGATTTAGGTTTATTGAGTTCGTTTGGCGCAGGATATTCTATTGGCAGTGTTATTCTGCAGAAGGTCTAAGATTCTCACCGCCATAATAAAATGCCCACATCGAGGAAGATGTGGGCTTTTTTATGTCAGTTGTTTGCCTAAGTTGCTTTCTGTTTAAGGCAATGATTGTTTATAGCAGCCATGCGTAACTTAACTTCATAAAGTAGGTTTTCTCGTCCCGCGTCAGGCGGCTTAACTCATCATTAGCCTGCAAACTATCAGAGTATCCGAGGTAGAATACACTCTGCGGATTGAGTTTATAACCGTAGAGGAGCTCATTGCCTAAATGCGCTTCCTCACTCTGCGGCGCCGAATATAAATACTGCGCCACATTGCGATTTATCCGGGTGTAAATGCTAGAAAGGCGAATAAAACTGTGTAGACTGAATTGCCAGTTGAGGCGTACATCGCTCAGATTCGCGGTAAAAAGCGCACCTTGTTCCAGATCCATTTGCTGATAAAGATGGGAGATATCGATAGAAAGTCCATTAGCAATTTTCCAATTGATACTCGGGTTCATTTGCGTTTGAGTGCCCAGCCTATCATTGATAAAATCAATTTCATCGCCGTAGTACATTTCAAGCTCCATACTCAGGGGCGATAACGGGGTTACTGCGCCATAAAACCACACTTGGGTTTCATCATATAGTTGACTATTTCCGGCGATAGTGAGCTGTGAAGCATTGCGGCGAGGGCCCACACGTTCACGGGTTTCTACACCAAAGGTGATTTCGCTTTGTAATGCGCCGAGGATTTCGATGTAGGCTTCATACTCTTCTTCAAGTCGTTCGCCTGCTTGGTTATGAGTGATATCCCAATCTCCCGCTAATTCCACCTTGTTAAAGGTGCCCGTAGGATACCAAATCAAACCCGCACCAGCCTCAAAGGTGCGGTAATCGATTTTTTCGACAAAGCCTAAATCGGCACGAAAATCGGGATCAACTGCGTTGTATTCACTGTAAGCAAACCAATTTCGCTCTTCGTGTTTAAAGGTTAACTGATATAAATTGCCGCCAAAGCGGCTATCAGATTGGCTACGTAATACTTGTTCGTTGAGTTGGCAGTGACCGAGTTCGCAATCAAGCTGAGATTGGCCACAGGGCAAACCATTACTAGGGTCATTTTCAGTATCAGTACAAAATTGACGATAAACTCCCGTGGGGTACTGAGTATCTGATTGGGCCACTTGCGCAGTGAAACTGTCCTGTGGTGTTGGTTGATATTTCGCATCCAGACTAATGACATAGTTGTGGTAATCGGGTTGGCTGTTAATCCCATAGTGTGGGTTATTTGCTGTACCATTGTGAGTGTTGTCACTGCTCGTTTTCGCGGTAAGTAATCCACCGATGGAGAAGGTTTTGCTCATGTCGAAACGATAACGTCCCGCAAGGTTCAAACTTTCTTGATCAAGCGAGGCAACTTCTGAGCTTAAATTTCCCGGTACCAAAAACGTGGTTTGGCTATCGTTACTCGCTAGCAGAGCTAAAGTATGATCATCGCTCTTACTTGTCAGTTTTATACCATAGTCTGGTGCAACAATATTGCGGGTGTGCAGCAGATTCACCTGTGTGTCGAAATAGTCTTTATTATCCAAAAAGAACGGCCGTTTCTCATCATAGAACAAGGAGAAAGTGCTGTTCACATCGAGCTGGCCAGCATCAGATTCGACTTGGGAAAAATCGGGATTAATGGTGGCATTGAGTAAGGTGCTGGAATTAATGCCCCAGCGTAAGTCTACACCTGGCTCGAGATTGTTATCTGCTTCCCAGCCATCCGCCTGTTTATGTTCGTTACGGTTGGCGATAAAAGTCGGGGTGATTTGTACATCCTGTCCTTGTTCTGCCCCCGCTAAGCCAGAAGCCACACCTAACTGACAAAGTTGACAACTCGTATTTCGGTCAATCTTATGGGTCGATAGGCGATGTTTTTCATTGCGTGGATAATAACGAATTAACTCAAAGCCCCATTCTTGTAGGCTTTTCTTGTCGTCAAAGTTGAACAGTCTCAGTGGTAATTCGACTTCGACCTGATAGCCATCGGCGGTGATCTTGCCTGCGGATTTCCAAATCCCATCCCATGCTTCGCTTTCTTCACCCGTTAATTCGTTTTCAATTGAGTCTAATTGCACGCCAAGGGGATTAATAAAAAATTGGTATGCTAAACGGGCATTATTAAAAGTATCGAGTTTAATTCCGACTAAATCATCACTCCACAGCTTGTCTCTGTCCTTGAGGGTTGCCCGAATGAGTTTGGGATTAATGTCTTTGGCAGTAAATGCCACAAAAAGACTGGTTTTAGTCGCATAGACTCGCGCCTCGGTTTTCACTAATGCGGCAATGTTTTCCCCTGGTTGGGTTTCGTATTTGAGCTCTGTGACTGCGGCTTGTTGCCAAATGGCATCGTCCAACTCACCGTCGATATTGGCAGCACTGTTAAGTGTTGGAATGGCTAACTGAAATTGGCTGGCATAGCCAGCAAGACAAGTTACAGGTAGAAAAGTAAGACTAGATAAGATTATGGCTAAGATTGATTTCAACAAAAAAGACTCAAATAACACATTCGTGGCGCGCATTTTGCCAGAAAACGTGAAGTTAACAATAGCGAGTAATTGTTACAAGGTTTGCGTTGATTTTAACGAGGCGAAACATGATTGGATTATTGGGTCTAAAAAAATTGGGGAGCAGTGCTGAGCCATGACTCAGCACTGCTGGTGTTACTACTCGGGTGCGATTGCATGGTTGCGATACGCTTCACGATACTTATCGACCCACATGGCCGTCGCGCCACAAATCGCCACTGGCATGACGATAAAGTTGACTATGGGGATCATCGAAAATAGCGTCACAGTGGCGCCAAAGCTAAAACTGGTGCCACGGGTTTGATTCAAGGCAAAGCGCATATCTTTAAAACTGACCTTGTGGTTATCGAAGGGATAATCGCAGTACTGAATCGCCATCATCCAAGCGCTGAACAGAAACCATAAAATCGGCGCCAGCGTCTGGCCTACCATAGGCACTAAAAACAATAACAAAAATACCAGTGCGCGGGGCAGATAGTATTTGAGTTTGATCCACTCACGCCCAAGGATACGAGGTAAGTCTTTGATTAAATCAATACCAGAACCGGTATTCAGCTGCTTACCAGTTAACAACTGCTCGACTTTTTCAGCCAACAGACCATTAAAGGGGGCGGCGAGCCAGTTCATGACGGAGCTAAATACAAAAGCAAGCATCACCAGCATAGTGGTGACGGCGAGTGGCCAAAGTAAAAAGTTTAACCAGCTTAAGTACTCAGGGAGCTGCGCATTCATCCAAGTGAATAGCGTATCTAACTGGCCTATGGCTACATAAATGACGCCAGCAAACAGCAGAAGGTTAATCATTAGCGGAATAAATACGAAAGTGCGCAGGCCTTTACGTGTGATTAAACCAAAGCCATCGAGAAAATAATTAACGCCACTTTTGGCTGGGAAGGGCAAGGTTTTTTTCTGTGTCATATCGTTTTTCCAAAAAAGTTAAGCGACAGCTATATGCGATTGTGATCAACTCATGGACAGATGACAAGCTAAAAGCCGCATGAATTCAATAAAAAGCGTTACAAAATGCTGCCTGCTTTGTTAAAGTTGGCCGATAAATGCATTTACACCGCTCGGCTCATTTTCGGGCCAGACTTCAGAGACGCGCTAACTGGCACCATGAGATTAAAACAGATAAAACTTGCCGGCTTTAAGTCGTTTGTCGATCCCACGAAAATTCCTTTTTTACAGGCATTAACCGCCATTATTGGCCCAAATGGCTGCGGTAAATCGAACGTGATCGATGCAGTGCGTTGGGTGCTCGGTGAAAGCTCGGCGAAGCACCTACGCGGTGATTCTATGGCTGATGTGATATTTAACGGTTCAAGCGCGCGAAAACCTGTGTCTGTGGCGGGTGTTGAACTTATTTTTGAAAACAAAGAAGGTCGCCTCGCTGGTCAGTATGCCAGTTATGAAGAAATCGCCGTTAAGCGTCAAGTGAGCCGCGACGGTGAGTCTTGGTATTTTCTCAATGGTCAAAAGTGTCGTCGTAAAGACATTACCGACTTGTTTATGGGCACAGGTCTTGGCCCGCGAAGTTATGCCATTATCGAGCAAGGCACTATTTCCCGCCTGATTGAATCTAAACCCCAAGACTTGCGTACCTTTATTGAGGAAGCCGCTGGGATTTCCCGCTATAAAGAGCGTCGGCGCGAAACTGAAAACCGTATTCGCCATACCCGCGAAAACCTCGAGCGTTTGGGCGATATTCGCAGTGAACTCGGTAAGCAGTTAGATAAACTCGCGCAGCAGGCTAAAGCCGCTAAGCAATATCGTGAGCTTAAGCAGGCCGAGCGTAAGACCCATGCTGAACTCCTTGTGATGCGCTATCAAGAGTTGCAAGATCAGATGGCGAGCCTATCTGAGCAGATAAGTGCTATTGAAGTACAGCAAGCGGCGGCGCAGTCACTCGCGCAAACCGATGAATTACAAACCACTGAACTGCAAGTGCAACTCGCGCAACTGGCGGAGCAAGAGCAGCGAGCGGTTGAGGCCTATTATCTGACCGGTACTGAAATCGCTAAGTTAGAGCAACAGCTACAGAATCAAAAGCAGCGCGACGCCCAGCTCGAAACCCAGTTGGCGCAAGTCAAAGAGCAGATCCAACAAAACACCGATAAGCTTAACGGCTATAAAGCGAGTCTTAGTGCGTTAGAGCTTGAGCTTGCCAAGCTTGGGCCACAGCATGATGAGCAACAAGAGCTCATGGATGAGCTGCAATCCCAATGGGAAATGAGCATAGAACGCAGTCAGCAGCAGGCCGAAGTGGCGCGCCAACAGGCCGCGGATGTTTCTCAGCATAAGTTGCAGCTTGAACTGCGTCGCAGCCAGTTAGCGCATCAGCAGCAATTACAGCAACACAAACAGCAGCAAAGTCGTGAGCAGCAGGCGCAACTTTCGGCGTTAATGGATGGTGATCTCGCATCGAGTATTACACCATTGCAGCAAGATATTGAGTCTTTGGATGATGCGCTCACACTGCAAAATGAAATTAATCATCAGCAAGAACAAAGTGTAAGTGCAAGTACGCAAGCCTTAGATGAAGCCCGCCATAGCGCTGAGCAAATTCAGCAGCAATTAACTGCGACTAAAGCGCGCCATGAGCTGGTTGAACAGTGGTTGACTAAGCAAGAACAGCAGAGTGATAAACCGCAGTTATGGCAGAGTTTAACCGTTGAAAATGGTTGGGAAACCGCGGCCGAACTCGCCCTAAATGGCTTGTTGACCTTGCCCGTTGGCGTCACTGAAACTGAAATGGGGTTTCAAGCATTAGCGTCACAATCAAACCAAAGTGAATTTTTACAGGCTAAGGTGAATCTCGCCCCTTGGTTAGCGGGGCTTAAGTGGGCAAAGGATATCCATGCAGCTAAAGAACTGCTGCCACAACTAACATCCGATCAACGGATTGTCACTGCCGACGGTTATCTACTGGGACAAGGTTTTTTAATCACGAAAACAGAGGGCGCCCAGTCACTGGTGCAACTCAGTAAAGAGCAAGCTCAGTTAGCGCAAAATATCCTCGATTTGCAACAATCCCTGCAGATTCGGCAAGACAAGATGACAGATCTTGCGGCTATTTTGCAGCAACAAAGACTGCAACTGACCTATGGCGCGCAAAAATTACATCAATTGCAGTTAGACAAAGCGACTAAGTCGATGCAGCTTAGTGGTTTAATCGAGCAAGTGAAGGCGCGCGTCGAACAGCAAAGTAAACTCGACGCGGCTTTAAGTACGAGTTTGATTGATATTGAACGCTTAAGCGAGCAATGCGAATTATTAGCAGAACAAGAAATGGAGCTCGATGAGACGCTGCAGGCAAGTGAAGATATTCAACGGCAACTCATCCAAGACACGCAGGCCGATAGTGTGCGCCATCAAGCATTAAAAGGGCGTATTACTGAGGTAGAACGTCAATTATCAGCCACTGCGACGGGTTTGCAAGCCGTGACGATGCGCATGGCCGTGAGCACGGAGCAAATTGAATTACAGCAAGTGCGTGTCAATGAACTCATCCACTCCCGCGAGTCTGTGTTAACAGAACTTGCCAAAGTTGCCCAATTGAGTGGGGTGCAAAATAGTGGGCAGCTGACTGAACAGTTAACGCAGTTACTAAAGCAACAACATGAGCAACAACAGGGCTTAAAAGAGGTTCGTCAGCAGCAAAGTGTGCTCACAGACACATTAAACCGTATAGGAATAAAGCAAAAACAAGAGCTTGGTAAGCTTGAGGACTTGACTCAAAGCCTGAGCACGTTAAAGTTACGTCGTGAAGGAATAAAAGGCCAAGCGAATAGTCAGCTGGAAGCCTTACAGGAACAGCAAATCATTCTGTCTGAAATCCTTGGAAACTTGCCCGCAGAGGGGATGCCAGACAAGTGGCAGAGTGATTTAGATCAAATACGGCAGAAAATTGTTCGTTTAGGTGCCATTAACCTTGCGGCGATCGAAGAATTTGAACAGCAAAGTGAGCGAAAATCTTATCTTGATCATCAAGATGACGATTTAAATAAAGGGCTTGCAACCTTAGAGGAAGCGATCCGTAAAATAGATAAGGAAACCCGAAGCCGCTTTAAGACGACATTTGATTCAGTCAACGAAGATCTCGGACGCTTATTTCCGAAAGTGTTTGGCGGCGGCCGAGCTTATTTAGCGTTAACTGACGACGATTTGCTAGAAACGGGCGTGACTATCATGGCCCAACCACCGGGGAAGAAGAACAGCACAATCCATCTTCTTTCGGGTGGTGAAAAAGCATTAACCGCTTTATCATTGGTATTCGCCATTTTTAGGCTGAATCCTGCTCCCTTCTGTATGTTAGATGAAGTGGATGCGCCATTAGACGATGCCAACGTAGAACGCTTCTGTCGATTGCTAAAAGAAATGTCACAGAGCGTACAGTTTATTTATATCAGCCATAACAAAATAACCATGGAAATGGCGGATCAACTTATTGGCGTGACTATGCACGAGCCCGGTGTGTCTCGTATAGTTGCGGTAGACATAGAGCAAGCGGTGGCGATGGCTGACGCTGGATAACTAGAAGAAAGACAGGGTAACCAATGGAAGATTTGCAACTAGTATTGTTCGTTTTAGGCGCCATAGCCATAGTTGCTGTGCTGGTGCATGGATTTTGGTCTATCAGAAGACAACAGCCTAAATCATTGAAAGATAGCCCAATGAGCAACTTTTATAAGAAACAGGCTGAGAAAGGTGAGCCGAGTCCGAAGCGGATCGATTCAGAAGGGTTTGATGCCGATGGTATTGGCGCCGTACGCGTGCGCAAAGCCGGTGAACTTGCACCTAACAACGAAACTCCTGCGACCAATCCTTATTTGAAGCAGGAAGTAAAGCTAGAACCTAAGCCTGAATTTAAACCACAAGAGTTTAAATCAGCAGAATTTAAACCAGAGTTGAAAGTTGGCCCTAAACACGAGCCTGTAACAGCTCAGCCTGATTTTAGCTTGCAGCCACCCGTGGCAAAAGAGCAACACCGTGGCCCGAAAGTCTCGCGTCAAGAGCCCGTTTTGAACACTCAAGTGAGTACGCAAACTCCGCCAATGGGTCAATCTCATGCGGCTATCGTCGCGCAAAAAGCGGCTGAGCAGGAACATGCGTTACGTAGTGCAGCTCCGCAGCAAACGGCCTTGTTTGACGAAAATGAATATAAAGAAGATAGATATCAAGAAGAGGTTGTCGAACAAGCCGCTGAAGATGAGTTAGGTGAACCACGCGACGTACTGGTATTACACGTGGTCGCTAAAGAGGGTCTACAGCTTAACGGAGCCGAATTGCTACCTTGTTTCTTAACCTTGAATTTTAAATATGGCGATATGAATATTTTCCATCGCCATGTGGATAATGCTGGCAATGGTAAAGTATTGTTCTCGATAGCGAATATGCTAAAGCCTGGCGTGTTTGATCCGGATAATATGGAGCAGTTCAGTACCCAAGGTGTGGTGTTTTTCATGACTTTGCCTTGCTACGGTGACGCCCTAATGAATTTCTCGATTATGCTTAACTCGGCGCGTCAACTCGCGGATGATATCGATGCGGTCGTGCTTGACGGACAACGCCAACCTTGGGGTGAGTTCACTAAGCAAGATTATTTACACCGCATTCGCGCTAACGCTTAAGCCGACGCCGCAACTTGGCGGTTAATACATTGATGAGGCCGCGATTGCGGCCTCATTTTTTGTGATCTACTTTTTGTGATCTAAAGAATTCTGGATAAAGAATATGCAAGACATTCAAATCGATACACTTCTGTCTAAAGACGTCACCCCAGAAAACGCATCGCAGGTGATGCAGGCGCTCAGCCAATCGCTGAACGAGCACAACATTCGTTACTATGTGGACGATGCTCCGAGCATTACCGATTCTGAGTACGACAGGTTGATGCAGCGTTTACTCAAGTTAGAAGCCTTGTATCCCCATTTGATTGTCGCTGATTCACCGACTCAAAGGGTGGGCGGATTAGCGCTCGCCAAATTTGATCAAATCACGCACCTTAAGCCTATGTTAAGCCTAGATAACGCCTTCGATGAGGCGGATTTCAGTGCTTTCCATAAGCGTGTCACCGATAAAGTGGGTGAGGTGAGCTTTTGTTGTGAGCCTAAACTTGATGGCCTTGCCGTGAGTATCTTGTATCGCCATGGTGTGCTCGAGCGTGCGGCGACGCGCGGCGATGGTTCAGTGGGTGAAGACATCACTGAAAATGTTAAAACCATTAAATCGATCCCGCTTAAATTACGTGGTAATGACTTCCCTGAACTCGTTGAAGTACGCGGCGAGGCTTTTATGCCAAAAGCCGCTTTTGAAGCTTTGAATGACAGGGCGCGCGCCAAAGATGAAAAACTCTTCGTGAATCCGCGTAACGCAGCAGCAGGTAGCTTGCGACAACTTGACAGTAAAATTACTGCTGCCCGTTCATTGGCTTTTTATGCCTATGCGCTCGGTGTGGTGGAGCCGGATTCCCATCCGTTAGCTAAAACCCATTTCGAGCAGTTACAGCAGCTTAAATCGTGGGGTTTACCCGTAAGTAGCGAAATTAAAGTCTGCGCTGAACTAAGCCAAGTCTATGACTACTACAAAGATATTCTCAGCCGTCGCGGTGATTTAGCCTTTGAAATCGATGGCGTAGTGATGAAAGTTAACGACATTGCCCAGCAGCAACGTTTAGGCTTTGTGGCTAAATCACCCCGCTGGGCGATTGCTTATAAGTTCCCCGCACAGGAAGAAATGACCCAACTTGAAGGCGTTGATTTTCAAGTGGGCCGCACAGGTGCTGTCACGCCAGTAGCACGCTTAAAGCCAGTGTTTGTTGGTGGCGTGACGGTATCGAATGCGACGCTGCACAATGCCGATGAAATTGCCCGCTTAGGCATTAAAGTCGGTGACACAGTGATCATCCGCCGCGCTGGCGATGTTATCCCACAAATTGTTGGCATAGTGCCCGAAAGACGCCCTGAAACGGCGACAGACATTGTATTTCCGCATAATTGCCCTGTGTGTGGCAGTTTAGTCGAGCGCCTAGAAGGTGAGGCTGTGGCTCGCTGTAGCGGAGGTTTATTCTGCGAAGCGCAGCGTAAAGAAGCGATTAAGCATTTTGCCTCCCGCAAGGCTTTAGATATCGATGGTATGGGCGACAAAGTCGTTGAGCAATTGATTGATAAAGAGTTAGTTCAAAGTCCTGCGGATCTGTTTAAGCTCACCGCTTCTATGATGACTATGCTTGACCGTATGGGGATGAAGTCAGCAACCAATTTAGCGGCCGCGATTGAAGCGGCCAAAACCACCACTCTCGCGCGTTTCTTATATGGCTTAGGTATTCGCGAAGTGGGCGAGGCGACGGCAGCAAACCTAGCGGCGCACTTTGCCAGTCTAGATGCGCTGCGGGTGGCCACTGTGGAGCAGTTAACTGAAGTGGAAGATGTTGGTGCTGTCGTTGCCCAGCATGTGGCCCACTTTTTTGCCCAGCCCCATAACCTTGAAGTTATTGATGCTTTAGTTGCTGCTGGTGTGCATTGGCCCGCCATTCAAGCACCTAGTGCAGATGCTCAGCCGCTTAAAGGCCAAACTTGGGTATTGACTGGCACCTTAAATCAGCTCAATCGCAATGATGCTAAAGCGCAGTTGCAGGCGCTGGGGGCGAAAGTGGCAGGCAGTGTCTCCAAAAATACCGATTGTTTAGTGGCAGGTGAGGCGGCAGGTTCAAAACTGGCTAAAGCGCAGGAGCTTGGTGTTAAAGTGATGGATGAAGACGAGTTGTTAGCCCTTCTCGCCGCGAACGCTTGATTGGCGTCATTTCAGAGAGGGCGTTGGCTTGATGTTGATTCAATGCCGGCTGTAACGGCTGCAGCCTTGTATCAAGGGGTGAATACCGCCGAATAGCAGATATTAAATAGCGCCTGGCCCAAGGCGCTATTTTTGTCTGAAAATAATCAAGGTGCGGAAAGATTATCTGCTTTGGCTATTGAATTAACCGCGATTGGCACCATCTCCTTGATATGCTGTTTTAGATTTTGCTGATTGGAAACCTATTTGAATTTTAGTCACATCACTTGGCTCGATGATAAAGGCCACATTAAACCGCCCATCTTTTTATATGCGCTTTTGGCTTATCTCGCGCGTGGTTGGTGTATTTTTATCGCCTCGCTGACTCAGATGGGTGACCGTTCTGAGTTAGTGCGGATTTTTTACCCTGAAAAGTCAGATTTTTTGCTAGCACTCGGGGCGGGACTTGGCGCGGTTTTGATTTATCTTGTGGTGATAGCTGAACGTCGACGTTCGCCCCAATGGTTAAGACCGATTTTTGTGCATTTAAAATGGGGGTTGTGGTTGCTGTTGATTATTGATGGCGTTTTGTTGGGTCAGCGATTGATCCATGGCCAATTTCTGTTTCATTGGAGTCTTGCTTTAGATGCTTTAATGTTATTTTGGTCGAGTATTTATCTTATTAAATCGAAGCGACTCAGTTATTACCTCCGTGATTGGCCAAAAGAAGAAGCTAAAGAACTTCAGCCTTAGTTTTTATCGTATTGTTATATAATAACTTTATTTAGATCTGAGCGGTGGGGCACATGACGATGTGTTCTATCCCTCAGTTTGATAAGGATTTTTACCTTATTTCTCCATTGAATGCTTTGAATCATCTATAGTTATATGTACTTAGCTTAAATGTGCCCTGTTGGATACGCAGATGAGGCCATCTGTTTATATCCACATTACATTTGAAAGGAGTCATATTGCGTGGCAAAAGTACCTCAAAAAAAGTTGTTACTGTCAGAAATTCAACTTGGCATGAGAGTCAAGTTGCCTTTGTCATGGACGAACCACCCTTTTTTATTTAACCGTGTTGATATTAGCAGTGCCGCTCAAATCGAAATGATCCGTGGCTTAGGCGTTCCCTATGTTTTTTTGTTATCTGAATTGAATCCCGGCTCGGAGACTGTTAGGGAAGATGAGGATGTTGAAGATGAAATTGAAGTTCCACCTGAGCGAGATCTTAAGGCCGATACCCGTAAGGCGATACGTTTAAGCCAAAAGCGTTTCCTTGAGAATGTAAATAACTGCCGAAATGTATTTGGCAAGATAGCCAGTGATCCCGAAGGTGCCTATCGATTATCGGCGGCACTGGTAGAAGACTTGCTCAGCCATCTACAGGAAGTTGAAAAACCTTTCCTCACTTTGGTTGGAATGGATGATAACGATGTCAGTGTGACCCAGCACGGCGTCTCCGTGGCAGTATTAGCAATGATGATGGGCCATGCACTGGATTTAAGCCCAAGGGAACTGCGTGATATTGCTCTTGGTAGTTTGTTACATGATATTGGAAAACTTAAGGTACCTGATGTTATTCGCCGTAAGCGCGGAGCCTTAACACCTCATGAGTCAAATTATCTGCAAATGCACCCTAATTTCGCCTATGACATGCTCAATCGTTCCGGATTATTCCCTAAAGAAGTACTACACATTGTGCTACACCACCATGAGTTTATTGACGGTTCAGGTTTCCCTGATGGGTTAACTGACCATAAAATTCCTATCATTACGCAGATCGTGAGTTTGGCAAATGACTACGATCAACAGCTCAGTGGTCAACAAATATCCTCCCCTCAAGTCGCTTTAGGTTATTTGTTTAAGAATCGGGCCACTAAACATGCCGAATCTTTAATCGCTATTTTGGTTAAAATTCTCGGTATTTATCCACCAGGAACCATAGTGAAACTCTCCGATGGCTGTATCGCAAAAGTCATGATGACGACTAAAGATGTGAGTCAACCCCAAGTGTGGGCCTGCAAAGAGGATGGCAGTGAGCCATCGCTGCGTTTTTTAAGTAATGAAGGCGTGACAGTACAAAAAGCCATCAAGGCGGAAGAGTTGTCCGAGGGTGCTATTCGTACCTTACAAGTCGATAAAGGGATTAGTTTTTATTTTAGTTCGCTACAAGCTTGAATCTTATGCGCTAAGTTCCGTATTCTATCCGCTGATGTGATTCCCTTAGGGCTAATATGGCGAATGTAAAAGCAGAAAACAGCGCAGTAAAATCCAGTGTTGCTTTGGTCGGTTGTGGTTGGTTTGGTTTTGCTTTGGCAAAGCAACTTGTCCATGAAGGCTATCGAGTCACTGGCTGTAAGCGCAGTGCCGAAGAATTATCGGTATTAACTGAAGTCGGGATTGAAGCCTATCCGCTGCAATTGGGCCACGAAGCATCATCTGCCTCCGATGCTCAGGCTTTAAGCGGTTTATTTCAGACTGATTATCTGGTGGTCAATATTCCTCCACGGCTAAAGCGTGGTAATGCCGCTTATCTTGAAGAATTACAACAACTCATCGCATTAACTCAAGGCTGGCAATATCAGCGGATTGTGTTTATCAGCACTACGGGCGTATATCCGACCCAAGATAAATTGATGACAGAAGCCGATGCGATGGCAGAATCAAGCGATAGCCAAGTGCTGTTAGATGCTGAAGCTTTATTTCAAGCATTGCCCCATACCTGTATCGTTCGTTTTGCTGGGCTCGTCGGTCCTAAACGTCATCCTGGGCGTTTTCTTGCTGGAAAAACCGATGTGAGTGGGGCGAATGTCGCGGTAAATTTAGTCCATCTTAGTGACTGTGTGCGCGCGGTTAGCGCAATTCTCGCGGCAACTCATTCTGGATTATCAGTGGCGCCGATTTATAATCTTTGCGCACCTTCACATCCGACTAAAGCTGAGTTTTATCAAGCTGCTGCCGAATCTCTAGGTTTAGTCGCGCCAGAATTTAATCAACAATCTATGCCGAGTAAAGTCATCCAAGCTGACGCGATTGTCACGGATTTAGGCTTTCGATATCAGTATGTTTCGCCGCTGGATATGCTAGCGTCATGTTGAGAAAGGTTCATTACTGTAAAAGGTAAAAGTTGAACTTTTAGGTTATCTTTGAGTTCCAAATTTGCTTGAGCAAATGTGTAATCCTTATTTAAACAAATGACGAATAAAAAGAGACAATATAATGAGCGTGTTTAATCGAGTTCGACCTATAGCAGTATTTGCGTGCGGATTAATGCTGAGTGCCAGCTTTGCCCTGCAGGCTGCAAGTTTCGAAGAAGGCAAGGATTATGTCACTGTGGCGGGCATTACCGAAGCACAAAAGCCAGTGCTGCGGGAGTTTTTTTCTTATAACTGCACACATTGTTATAAGCAAGAACCGCTCATTGAGTCGACAGTAAAGCTGCTTGGCAAAGATGTGGCCTTTGAGCGTACCCCCGTTGGTGCAGGTCGTCCTGCTTGGGAATTGAGCCAGTTTGCCTATTATATGGCGCAAAAATTAAAGATGACTAAGCAAACCCATGGTGCCATTTTTAAGCAAATTCATGAGAAAGGTGAGCAATTTACCACCCTTGAGCAAGTAAAAGCCTTTTTCCTTGCCCAAGGCGCTAAGGCAGATGATGTCGATGCCGCGATGAATTCCGTCGATGCTAAATTCACCCTAATGAATTATGACTCTCAAGCTGAGCTTGCTGGGATCAAGGGGGTACCGTCATTACTGGTTAATGGCCGTTATATGCTGACCTCAACCGCACATACCGCAGAAGAATTGGCAGCGTTAGTGAAGTTTTTAGCTGCGAAGTAACGGCATTTTATAGACGGACGGCACGCGATGTATCATGCGATGAAAGTAGCTTTTTGCGAGTAACCTTTAGTCACGTTTCCTCAAGGTAGATTGAGTAACCCAGCATAGGCTGGGTTATTTTTTGTTGTTAACCTGCAAGGTGACTATGAGTCAAACCCTAACATTGTGACGAAATGACATGATGAAATAAAACGGTAAGCAATTGGGCTGACCTAGGTTTGATGAGAGATTTAACGTCTCTAATTAATTGAGGAACTCATGATTAAAATTCTCAATAATCTAGGCTAAAAATCTCAAGTATCTGATTTTTAGCCAGTCTAGAGCCGTATTAAAGGTCATTTAAATTTCTAATTTCCCTAGTTCAGACAATAAGTTATTTCTATTTATTGGATGAAAATCCTCTTTCTCCATTCACATCCCACTCATTCATGTTCGACATTGGTCTAACCTGTTAAAAAAGTTAAAACCGCATCAAAATGTAATGTTATTGTTAACTCTTTGAATTTGTTTCTATTCGCTATTTGCAGACAGTGTTTTGAATCACGGGTTAGACGAAAGTCGTGATTGTGCTCACACCAGCTGTTGCTAGATTAAACATGACTTAAAATTAAAACAGCACAGGGGAGTCACTATGGGTTTTGAAAACAACGACAAGGCAAAGGGTTATTGGCGCGAGAATATTCGTCTCGTACTGAGCTTATTAGCCATTTGGGCGGCAGTTTCTTTTGGATGCGGCATTTTATTGGTTGATGTACTCAATGAAGTCCATTTCATGGGATTCAAATTAGGTTTCTGGTTTGCACAACAGGGATCTATGTATGTATTCGTTGCGCTTATCTTTGTCTACGCGGCAAAAGCCAACGCCTTAGATAAAAAATATAACGTACAAGAAGACTAAGGAGCTTTGAGATGGATGTTCAAACACTCACATATATTATCGTAGGGCTCTCATTTGCGCTCTACATTGGGATTGCAATCTGGACCCGTGCGGGTTCAACCAAAGAGTTCTATGTTGCTGGCGGCGGTGTTCACCCTGTGGTGAACGGTATGGCAACGGCGGCAGATTGGATGTCAGCGGCGTCATTTATTTCGTTAGCGGGTATTGTGTCTTTCGTCGGTTACGATGGTAGCGTGTACTTGATGGGCTGGACGGGCGGCTACGTATTGCTTGCCCTTTGTATGGCACCGTATTTACGTAAATTTGGTAAGTTTACTGTGCCAGATTTCGTCGGTGAGCGTTATTACTCACAGGCGGCACGTACTGTAGCGGTTATCTGTGCCATCTTTATTTGCTTTACGTATATTGCAGGGCAAATGCGCGGTGTGGGTGTTGTGTTCTCGCGTTTCCTTGAAGTGGATGTGGATACGGGCGTATATATCGGTATGGCGGTCGTGTTCTTCTACGCGGTACTCGGTGGTATGAAAGGGATTACCTACACTCAGGTTGCCCAATACTGCGTACTGATTTTCGCCTTTATGGTTCCGGCTATTTTCCTTTCAGTGATGATGACGGGCCACTTAGTACCGCAAATTGGTTTTGGTGCTGAGTTACTGGATGCCGCTGGTAATAATAGCGGTGTGTATTTGTTAGAAAAACTCAATAACGTTTCGGTTGAGCTCGGCTTTGCACCTTACACCGACGGTTCTAAGAGCATGATAGATGTGTTCTGTATTACGGGAGCCTTGATGGTGGGTACTGCGGGTTTACCCCATGTTATCGTGCGTTTCTTCACTGTACCTAAGGTGAAGGATGCACGTATCACTGCCGGATGGTCGCTTGTTTTTATTGCGATTATGTACACCACAGTACCTGCGTTAGCAGCGTTCTCCCGCGTGAACATGATTGAAACTATTAACGGTCCCGATTCTAAAGGTGTGGCTTATGAGTCTGCACCAGATTGGATTAAGAACTGGGAAAAAACCGGTTTGATTAAGTGGGATGACAAAAATGGCGACGGTAAAATTTACTATTCGTCAGGTAAGATTGAAGATCCCGCTAGCAAAAATGAAATGAAGATTGATAACGATATTATCGTACTTGCTACGCCAGAAATCGCTAATTTACCAGCTTGGGTTATCGCCCTCGTGGCGGCGGGTGGTTTAGCAGCAGCGTTATCAACATCTGCAGGCTTGCTATTGGTGATTTCAACGTCGGTTTCACACGACCTATTGAAAAAGAATTTAATGCCTAACCTTTCCGATAAAAAAGAGCTGCTATACGCTCGCTTGGCGGCAGGTATCGGCATTGTGATTGCGGGTTACTTTGGGGTGAACCCTCCTGGTTTCGTGGCGGCAGTGGTGGCATTCGCCTTCGGATTAGCGGCTTCCTCACTGTTCCCTGCCATTGTTATGGGTATTTTCTCTAAGACAATGAATAAAGAAGGTGCGATTGCCGGTATGTTAACGGGTCTACTGTTTACTGCTGGTTATATCATCTACTTCAAGTTTGTTGATCCAACGGCTAACATAGCTGCTAACTGGTTTCTGGGTATTTCACCAGAAGGTATTGGTATGGTAGGCATGTTAGTGAACTTCGGTGTGGCAGCGATAGTGAGTCGAGTCACTGCGGCAACACCACTGCATGTTCAGGAGATGGTTGAATCGATTCGTTTCCCTAAAGGTTCGGGTGAAGCAAGCGGCCACTAACCTTACTGCGTAATGGTGAGTACCAACACAAGAGAGCGCTTCGGCGCTCTTTTTTATGGCTCTTTTGGCCAGCCTTTATGATTCTGTGGGGAGTCACTTTATTATGCTTGCGGCTGACTTTAGTCGAATGTAGCGTAGCGACAATGCAGGCTATAGTGATGACATCTCAGTAAAAATTCGCCTAAAGAAGGTGTTGCCTATGAATGCCAGTGAGTTACAACCCGTAGTGCAATTTCTACAGGGACTTGTGCCCTTTGATGCTCTGCCTGAGGATGTTGTTGTGCGCTGCGCTAAGGCTGTTACTGTTGGGTATTACAGCAAAGCCTCTGGTTATGTTAATTTCGACGCGAATTCGCCTAAGTTGTATATGGTGCGTAGCGGCGCCTTTGAGGTGCGCGATCCTGACGGCGTGTTGGTGGATAGAGTGGGTGAGGGTGAGTTTTTTGGCTTTTCTACTTTGTTATCAGGGGAAAAAGTCGTTAATAAAGTCGCTATTCTTGAAGACGGTCTAGTTTATCATCTGCCCCAAGCCTTGTTTGATAGCCTTAGGAGTGAGAGTCGTCACTTCGATAAGTTTTTTACCCGCGCCTTCGCAAAGCGTTTACGCCATGAGGCCCGCTTTAAGGCAAAGGATCTGACGACCACAAGTCGGATAAGTACCTTGATGTCTTCCACTCCCATCGTTATAGATGCCCAAGCTAGCGTGACTCAGGCGGCACTCTTGATGCGAAATCGCCGAGTATCGTCCTTATTGGTGACGGATAATCATAAATTGGTTGGCATCTTAACCGATAAGGATTTGCGTAATCGCGTGTTAGCAGCTGGGCTTGATGGCAGCGTTGCTGTGCATCAAGCCATGACGGTTTCACCTATCTCGATTTCCTCCAATGCATTGATTTTTGAAGCCATGCTGCTGATGAGTGAGCATAATATTCATCACTTACCTATTATCGATCAAGATAAAGCTATCGGTATGGTGACCAGTACTGACATCTTGCGCGGGCAGGGCTCACAACCGCTACTGTTGATTGGTGAGATAGAACGGCAGCAGGATCTTGCCAGTTTAATTGGTGTCAGTAAGCAAATTCCCCTATTGCTGCAAAATCTTATTAGTGCCGATGCCAGAGCTGAAGAAATTGGCCGAGTGTTAACCTCTGTCACCGATGCGCTGACGCGGAGATTAATCTTGCTCAATCAACAATTGCTTGGTGAACCGCCGATGGCCTTTTGCTGGTTGGCATTTGGCTCGCAGGGACGACAAGATCAGGCTGCGTGTTCAGATCAAGATAATGGCTTGTTAGTCGCAGAAGAGATGGATGATTTTGCTAAAGGTTATTTTGATGCCTTAACCCATGCCGTATGCGCAGGGCTTGACCAATGTGGTTATGAATTTTGTCCCGGCAATATTATGGCGCAAAATCCCCAATGGCGGATGTCACTCAAACAGTGGCAACAGGTATTTGAAAAATGGGTCATAACGCCTGAGCCTAAGGCGTTAATGCACGCCAGCATCTTCTTCGATATGCGATCGGTTTACGGTCCACAAACCCTGTTTGATGCCTTACAGGATAAAGTCTTGGCTCAAACCCGCGATAACGATATTTTCCTCGCGGGTATGACAGGCAATTCGCTGGTGGAGTCGCCGCCGTTAGGATTTTTTCGCAAATTTGTACTCGAGCGGGATGGTAGTGAAGTTAAAGGCATCGATTTGAAGCATAAGGGCAATGCTTTGATCAACGATATTTCCCGTGTTTATGCCTTGTCTGCGGGCATTAAAGAAGTGAATACCGCAAAACGTATTCGTGCCTTGATGGATGCGAATATCCTCAATCGACAAGATGCGCTCAATTTGGCTGATGCCCACGAGTTTATCGCCCATATGCGGTTATCGAACCAAGGTTATCAACATAATCAAGGGGTAGAGGTGAGTAATTATTTGCTGCCTGGGCATTTGTCTTCGCTGGTTCGTCATCAGTTACGTGACGCTTTTAAAGTCGTGCATGAGGCGCAGGCGGGGATGAAGATGAAATTTATGCGAAGTTTTTGATATGAATACATTGTTGCTGAAAACTCAGCTCAATTGGCGGGCGCTGCGTTGCCAACATCATTTATTTAAAGGCTATTATCAGTCGCTGTTGCCTCTGCTGGCAATGCCGTTATCTGAAGCGCCGTTAACGGCGATGGATTTGGAGATGACAGGGCTCAATCCACAGCAAGACCAAATTCTCAGTATTGGATTGGTGCCGATTGAGCGCGGTGAGATCCCGTTGGCACGCGCCGAGCAAAAGTTAGTGCAAATTCGCGGTAGTGTAGGCCAAAGCGCGACGATCCACGGCATTCTTGACAATCATTTGGTGCAAGCTGTCACCATTGAAGAAGCCATGTGCTGGTTTATCAATCAAACCTATGGACGCGTGCTGGTGGCACATCATGCCCGTTTAGATTGTCGTTTTTTACAGCAGGATTTATTGACGATTTATCATCAAGCCCTTGTTTTACCTGCAATCGATACTTTAATGGTTGAAAAGCACCGTTTACTACGGGAACATTCAGTGATTAAAGAGGGGAGTTTGCGTCTCGGTGCTTGTCGCGAACGTTACAGTTTACCCATTTATACAGCCCATAGCGCGCTGACCGATGCCTTAGCTTGTGGGGAATTATTACTCGCGCAAATGGCCGCCATGGGCGGTGCGGCAAAGCTTACCGTGGCTGATTTACTGCAAAAATCGACTTAGTCAGTGTTAACTGAAATCACTCTTTGTGGTGAGTGAATCCATTTGAGATGGATTGGTTTCACCTGGATTTCATCTTAGGTTAATCACTGACAAGCTAAACTCAGTTTACATTTAATCCTCTGTTCAAATTCAACCTGCCGTTAACTTGGCAATCCAACCAACTTGTACTTCACTCTACTAAGTTGAGTGTGTAGGAGAATATGATGCCGTTACCTTTACTTTGGGTGGGTGGTGCCGTAATCGGTGCGGTTTTGCTGGCCGATGAGCGCCAGCAGCGTCAACAGCTTGAGCGTGACAGATTACTCGGTAAGGCCCCTAAGTACCCCGTTGCCAATTGCGCTATGGTGGCACCGCCGAGTCAATGGCAAAAGGGATTAAAACAAGTATCGCCAATTCCTGGCAGTATCGTCTGTTGTTATGTTTTTGGCGTGATTGAGCATACTGGCATTTGGCTTGGTGATGATTGCCTCGTAGAGTTACATGGCTCAGGGCTGGTGCGGGCTGTATCGGTAAAGCGTTTTTTAGCGGGACGGACCGGTAGCCAAATCTATCTTGCCTGTAATCACCAACATCAGCCTCTTATTGCCGACTCTGTGTTGCCCCGCGCTGAACAGGCGATTTATCAGTATCGGGAATATGATTTATTCGACAACAATTGCCATCGATTTGTTTGGTCTTGTATTAGTGGCAGCGAAGGCGTGATTAAAGGCTTTAATGAGTTAAATCAAAAACTCGCCGAACATTTTAATCAAGCTATCTATTGGGATGAGATGATCATTAGCAAGCTGAATGAATAAGTTCTGTAGTCATATACTAAAAAAGCCATCGCTTAAGATGGCTTTTATGTTTTAGTGAAACACTATGTAATCGTTTTGCAGAAACCGTTTACGGCTTACAAAAATAATCTACAGCGCGTTTGACTAACTCTATGCCTGTTTTATCACAAGGCGGTAACTCGGCATCACTGATATTGATAGGTGTGACACGATTTCCCCATTGCAGCAAGAGTGCGGCAGAGGTTAAGCCTGCGCCAAAGGCACAAGAGAGTATGGTTTGATTCGGCTTGATAATGCCTTGTTCTAACGCATCACAAATCGCAATTGGAATCGTCGCCGCCGAGGTATTGCCATAATTAGCGATGTTCACGAAGGCTTTTTCTTTCGGGATTTTCATTCGGCTAACTAAGGTATCAATAATACGTTCGTTGGCTTGATGCGGGATCACGAGATCCACTTCATCCTTATCAACACCACATTTTTCAAGCACTTTAGTGCTCAATTTATTCATTCCGTTAATCGCACGCTTGAAGATTTCTTGGCCATCGAATTCAATGAAAAAGTCCAATGAGTCGGCTGAGAATCTGTCCATCGCCGTGCCAAAGCCCGCTTTCAGAATATCACGACCTTCAGGATCGTTATTCAGTTCATAACCGAGCACGCCACCGGCAACATCTGTCGCTTCAACCACAACGGCACCCGCACCATCACCAAATAGCACTGCGGTTTCGCGGCGCGACCAATCTAAATAGAAAGATAAACGTTCAGCACCAATGACTAATACTTTCTTGCTCTGGCCACTCTTGATTTGTGAGCTGGCTAAACCTAAGCCATATAAGAAGCCACTGCAGGCAGCATTGATATCGAATGCGGCACAACTGGCGCCAATATTAGCTTGTACAGTGGATGCAATATTTGGGATCAAAGTGTCTGGGCTGGCACTGGCCAGAATGATCATGTCGATTTCACTGCCATCAATACCCGCTGCTGCGAGCGCACGTTGTGCTGCAACTGAAGCAAGTTCAGAGGTATTTACATGACTGATATGGCGCTGGCTGATCCCTGTGCGAGATTTGATCCATTCGTCGGATGTCTCGATAAAGGTAGCAAGATCATCGTTGGTCAGCGTGGCTGGTGGAACACATTTGCCCCAACCTGTGATAGTGGCGTACTGCATGGTGGTTTCTCTCAAATAAAAAAGGCAGAACCTGAGCGCTGCCTTGAATCGACAACAAAGCTTATCGGCAACTCTAATGGCCGTCCGTGATCTAGACCACCTGTTTGGCGACGAGATCTCGAATTGTCATTGCGGCATGCAGAATATGATGACGCAGTAGCGCCGTCGCTTTTTCTGTTTCTCTCAGTTTGCAGTGGTTGAGCAAAGCCCTGTGCTCATGCTCTGCGGCAGGAATTCCCCCCGCGAGCAATAACTGCAAACGAATGTATCTATCACAATTAGTATTGAGGCCGTGAACAACCTCAAGGGTGTGTGGGCGATTAGCCGCCTGATATAAGCAAGTGTGAAATTGCGTATTCAACTCGCTCCAACTGGCGACGGCATCTTCATGTTTGAAGGCCGACTCCAATTGCTCGAGTACACGTTCTGCTTTTTCTAAATCAGCCTCTTGAAGTCGTGGGATCGCTTTCGCAAGCAGATCGGTTTCGATCATTGCACGTAATTCAAAAAGTTCGGTGACTTGTTCGACGGATAAAACTGTCGCAGTCGCACCTTTATGGGGCTCAAACTTAACGAGTCCTTCGGCTTCGAGTTGCAATAACGCTTCTCTCACCGGAATACGGCTGACATTTAACGCTTCAGCCAAAGCACTTTGTCTGAGGGGTTCTCCTGCGGCTATGTCACCTGAAAGAATTCTCTCTCTGAGCACTTCCACAACTAACTGGGTGCGGGTTTTGTGGACGATAGGAGTAGTTCGACTCATTATTTCCGTCTATTTCGGGTATTTTCTCGTTATTTGCCCAAGATTACCGTTAAAAACACCACAAATAAAGGGAAATGCTTGATTGAGTGCAGCATCTAAGAGACTAATAATGCCCAAAAGACGGGGTTTTTTGTGGTTTTCTCTTACGATTTGAAGCGCATTCCTTGCGAGCGGCTTCGATGGCAACGGTGGCAATTATTTGTAAAAACGCTGTTCAGCTCACTGCTGGATTTTTTTGGACTCTAATTTGGTGGGACAATTACTATCTCGCATAGACACAAGCTGTGCATAGAGATTTGCCTGTACAGCCACGAAATATCACTAACGCGCAATTTAGCACTAAAAGCATAACTTCAGCGGTGCAATTTCTGATAATGAATGGAATAATAGCGCGATAACGCCTTAGGCGATTTGGGAGTATTACAGTGAGTCGAGCAGTATTTTTAGACCGTGATGGCGTGATTAACAAAGACCATGGTTATGTCTATTTAGTGGATGACTTCGAATATATTGACGGTGTGTTTGAATCTTGCCTCTCTTTAAAAGAAATGGGCTACAAGTTAGTTGTCGTCACTAACCAATCTGGTATTGCCCGTGGCATGTACACTGAAGACCAATTCCACAGCTTAACGGAGTGGATGGATTGGAACTTTGCCGACAAAGGGGTCGAGCTCGATGGTATTTACTATTGCCCGCACCATGCCGAGAAAGGCATAGGGGAATATAAGGTCGATTGTGATTGCCGCAAACCTAAGCCGGGTATGCTTAATGATGCGGCGCAATTCTTAAAAATCGACTTAGCGCACTCAGTCATGGTTGGCGACAAAGCCGAAGATATGCAGGCAGCGAAAGCGGCGGGCGTGACTACTCGTATATTAGTGCGCAGTGGTAAGGTTATTGCCGATGACAGTGATGCCACTGTGGTACTCGACAGTATTGCCGATGTGCCGTCTTACTTAAAAAGCCTAGGCTAGTCGCTACGCTATTACTTATAAGCAGATAAACATTTGCTTATAAGTTCATCTCAAGTAGCTACTATCACAGTAGCCAGTAGCGTGGGTTGTTGCTCTTGTTGAATGGAAGCTTGCGTTAAAAGTGATCTAACATGACAAGAGCTAACCAATAGGTTGGCTCTTGTCATTTCTAGCGCTGGATTAATCTCATCTTTGCCCTTAATTCAGCATAGATTCGATAATATTGGCGTTAAAACACACTTTTAGTTTAAAAAGTGTGCGCTTGAATCGTTTTTCGTAATTATTCGCGCCAAAGGGGTTGCGGTAAAATCTGACATCCCTATAATGCGCATCCACTGACCCAGCGGGGTCAAGGGTTAAACGCTGAATAAGCTGCTAACCATGCTCTTTAACAATTTATCAAGCAAATCTGTGTGGACACTCACAGGTGTTGAGTTAATCGAAACTGCTTAACCTTAGGGTTGGCAGTCAAAAATTTAAATCAATGTTTTCAAGTCATTCTTCTCAACGAGAAGCGTGACTGAGTGTTCATAGTAATATGTACATACAGTAATGTATGAGTTGAAACGTGATGCTTCTTAGTGAGCAAAGCGAATCAAAACAGTAGAATTCATTGAGCCGTTTGACGTGAGTCAAACAACAAAACTTTAATTGAAGAGTTTGATCATGGCTCAGATTGAACGCTGGCGGCAGGCCTAACACATGCAAGTCGAGCGGCAGCACAAGGGAGTTTACTTCTGAGGTGGCGAGCGGCGGACGGGTGAGTAATGCCTAGGGATCTGCCCAGTCGAGGGGGATAACAGTTGGAAACGACTGCTAATACCGCATACGCCCTAYGGGGGAAAGGAGGGGACCTTCGGGCCTTCCGCGATTGGATGAACCTAGGTGGGATTAGCTAGTTGGTGAGGTAATGGCTCACCAAGGCGACGATCCCTAGCTGTTCTGAGAGGATGATCAGCCACACTGGGACTGAGACACGGCCCAGACTCCTACGGGAGGCAGCAGTGGGGAATATTGCACAATGGGGGAAACCCTGATGCAGCCATGCCGCGTGTGTGAAGAAGGCCTTCGGGTTGTAAAGCACTT